>JAUMYH010000036.1 GCA_030528745.1 Bacteroidota bacterium | reverse complement strand
TCAGGAGGAATATCATCAGGAGGAGTTTGATGATAGTTTTGATAGTGAAAAAATAGAAACCGAAGATAGGATTAATATAGACGAGTATTTGAGTGATGACGAAGTGCCTTATTATAAGCTACAAGCCAATAATTATAGCGATGATGATAAGGACTCCGAAATACCTATTGCAGCACAGTATAGCTTTAGGCAAGATTTGCTTAATCAAATCAGTACGTTGATTCTTACAGATTTACAGTTTCAGATTGCAGAATTTATAGTAGGAAGTATTGATGATTCGGGATATTTACGCGACAAAGAATCAAGTATAGATGATGTAAATAACCGAGCGTATATCATCGAAAAGTTGGTTGATGATTTGGCGTTTATAGAAATGTTGGTAGTAGAGCCTTCGGAGGTTGAGGAGGTATTACAACTAATTCAAGAATTAGAACCTGCAGGTGTGGGAGCCAGAGATTTGCAAGAATGTCTTCTGTTGCAACTCAGACGCAAAACGCCGACCGAGTATGTGCTTCGTGCTATGGATATTGTAGAAAATAGATTTGAATTTTTTACAAAAAAACATTACGATAAGTTATTGCAAAAATACAATATTACCCGTGAAGAACTGCAAAAAACTATTGAGGAAATAGAGAAATTAAACCCTAAACCTGGAGATTCTTTTGTAGGTAATGCTCAAATGGTGGATTATATTATCCCTGATTTTACTGTAAAAATAGTAGATGGAGAGCTGGAACTTACCTTAAATAGTCGAAACGCACCTACGCTTAAGGTATCAAAAGACTATCAGGAAATGCTCCAAAGTTACAAGAGTTCAGATGGTAAATCAAATAAAGAAGCTGTAACGTTTATTAAACAGAAATTGGACTCGGCAAAATGGTTTATAGATGCTATAAAGCAACGTCAGGAAACATTGATGGTTACCATGCAAGCGATAATGTATTATCAAAAGGAATATTTTTTGGAGGGTGATGAGGCTAAGTTAAAACCAATGATACTCAAAGATATAGCCGATATGATAGGCTTTGATATTTCTACCGTTTCGAGGGTGGCAAGTAGTAAATATGTAGAGACTCCTTATGGTATAAAACTGCTTAAAGATTTGTTTTCGGAATCAATGAAAAATGATCAAGGAGAGGACGTTTCTACAATTGAAATAAAAAAGGTGCTTAAGAAAATTATTGAGGAAGAAAATAAACAAAAACCTTATTCTGATGATAAACTGGCAAGTATCCTTAAAGAAAAGGGGTATCCGATAGCAAGGCGTACTGTGGCCAAATATCGAGAATTGGAGGGGATACCAGTAGCGAGTTTGCGTAAGAAAATACTATAGGATAGTGTTAAGGGTTGTTTCGTATGTTTTTCATCCGTTGTTTATGCCTCTATTATTGTTGGGGATTTACTTTGTATTAGATGCCGAACAAATTGATGGTTTTAGCAAGGTGTTTATAGCTTTGTACGTGTTGTTGGTAAGTGTGATAGTGCCATTGTTGTTTATATGGTTTTTGTTTTTCCAGAAAAAAGTAGATTCAATAATGATTCCTAACATAAAACAACGCAAATTACCGCTTGTATTTCAAGTGTTTGTATTGATGTTTTTGTATTATACTTTTGTGAAGTATCCGATTTTGGAGGGGTTGGGATATGTGTTTTTGGCTAGTGCTATTAGCGTTTTCGGAGCTTTCGTGTTGCTTTATTGTCGAATTAAAGCGAGTTTACATCAATTAGGCATTGCAGGATTGCTGTTTTTTGTGATATTATTCAGTGTCAAAAATGCCACTAATTATACAACATTGATCTCAGTTTTAATCATTACAAATGGATTGATAGCCTCAAGCAGGTTAAAGTTAAAGGCACATTCGTGTTCAGAACTATTAATAGGAGCTATGTTAGGGATAATTGCACAATTGGTGTTAGCTCCTTTGTGGGTTTACTGAAGAAAATGAATTACGAAAACTGTTGTACAGCCGTTATAATATCTGCACCATCAATTTCTCCAGAACGTCTCCAAACCATTTGTCCTCTTTTATAAATCATAATAGTAGGTACATTAGTAACCTTTAAAGCCTGTATCAGCTGATTGTTATTGCCTACATCAATCTTTATTACGCGAGCCTTCGCTCCAATTAGAGAAGCTACATTATGGAGCATCTTGTCAAGAGTTTTGTATGATTCACTCCAAGGGCTATAAAAACTAATAACTACAGGTATCTCAGAATTGATTATTTCTCCAAATTTTGACATAATACGAATTGATTTAGACCACAAAAATAAAACAAAAATAGTAAATATTTATTTTTTTTGAGTTTTTTTCAACTCCAAAATAGTTATTTCGGGCCAAATTCCCACTCTTCCAGAATAAGCATGAAATCCAAAGCCTCTATTTACGTAGAGCAATCGTTGATTTTTGCCATAAAGCCTGGCCCAATGTTCGTATATGTATTGTATTGGACTCCATTTAAACCAGTTGGCTATTTCCAATCCAAATTGTAATCCGTGTGTATGTCCTGATAGGGTAAGTTGAAAATTTTTGGGATGTTCAGCCAGTTGGTATTTGTAGTGGGTGGGGTCGTGTGATAGGACAATTTTAAAATCCGAAGGGCTGAGGTTATGCGAGGCGAGGTCAATATCTCCCTTTTGTTTGAAGTTGTGTCCCCAGTTTTCAACGCCTACAACAAATATTTTGGAACTATTTTTAGTAATAGCGATATTTTCGTTTAGAAGTAATTGAAAATCAATCTGTTTGTGAATTTTCTTTATTTTTTCAAAATTGTTGTTTTTGTCGGTTTGGTTGTCCCATTGTACATATTCGCCATAGTCGTGATTGCCCAGTACAGCGTATTTGCCAAATTGAGGCTTTTTAATGGCGCTAAATACATCAATCCAAGGAGTCATCTCGTGGGCGAAATTATTCACCAAATCGCCTGTAAAAAATAATATATCAAATTGCTGTTGATTGATAAGTGCTATTGCTTGATTAACTTTTTCGCTATTGTTAAGGCTTCCAGAATGAATGTCAGATAGTTGCATAATGCGAATGCCGTCAAATTCATCAGGTAGGTCATCGAAGAAAAGCGTTTTTTCGGTAACTTTAAAATTGTATTTTCCGATATAAATGCCATAAAGTATTGCTACAAACGGAATGCAACTCAAGCCTATCGCAATGAGGCTTATAGCTGTTACTCTATGTGGTATAGATATTTTTTGTAGTGTAATAAGGTTAAAAATAATCCGAACAATCCGAACGATGTCTTCGAGTAACAATGGTAGTGCAATGACTATTTTGGGGATTGCATAGAGTAGCGTTAGACTAAAAATAAACAAAGAATGCTCTGTTTGTCCTTTTCTGAAGTCAAAATTAACAAAATTATACGTCAAAAAACTGATTATACCAATAGTAGCCATCAGATAACCAGTATTTATCAACGTAGATTTAAAAATTTGCTTGAAAGCGATAAAACCGTAATATTCTATTGCTATAAGAGCCAGAATAAGGAGTGAAATTCTAAGCATTTTTACATATTAATAGCCTCTACGGTAATTTCATTATCGTTAAGCATATCTTTGAGTATGTGTTCAATACCATTTTTAAGGGTAAAAGTTGATGAAGGACAACCGCTACAAGCTCCTTGTAAGATTACTTTTACGCGTTTTTGTTCCGTATCGTACGAGTCAAACATAATATTTCCTCCGTCAGATTGCACCGCAGGTTTTACATATTGTTCTAATATATCAATTATTTCTAAAGAAGTGGGATCTAGTTCGCGACGTTTTTCGTCTGATAGTTGCAGTTGAGGTTGTTCTTGGTTGTAGTGTTCTACATCGACCAGATTGGTTTCTTTTTCAAGAAATTCGCGTATAAAATTACGCATTTCTTGCACAACATCATTCCACTCAACCACATTGTATTTGGTTATTGATATGTAATTTTCATCAAAAAACACTTCTTTAACGAATGGAAAACCAAACAAGGCTTGAGCTAATTTAGAGTGTTTGGCTTCTTCAATATTTTTGAACTCGAAAGTAGAAGGCACAATCATTCTGTTGGCTACAAATTTCATTACCCCAGGGTTTGGAGTGCTTTCGGCATAAATTGAGGTAGGATTTTTTTTGGTGTTATCATCTGCGTTTTCATTAAAAATTGCTCCACCATTGTCCAGAAAATCTTTGATTTGTGTGGCTACTTCTTCTTGTACATCGTCCCATTCGACTATATTGTAGCGTTCGATGGCTATGAAGTTCGAAGTGATATACACTGTTTTTACAAATGGAAGATAGAACAATTTTTGAGCCAAAGGCGATGGTTTGGCTTGGTCAATGTTCTGAAATTCGTAATTATTACGCGTGATAAAATCTGGAAATTCAAATTTTACTATGGTAGGGTTTGATGTAGGTACTATTTTGATGGTTGTCATGATTTTACTTTTTAGATGATTCGCCTACAAAGTGTTGGGAGTTATTTTTAAAAAGAATATTAAAGGTAGTAAGGCTGCCGTAAGAACGGGTTATGTATTGTTGCAATTCTATCTTTTCGTCTTCTTGTAACCCTTTGTGAGCATTGATTTTTTGTTCCATTACACGAAGTCTGTCACGGAGCATTATTATTTTGTGAAAAAAGGTGTCAATCGGAATTTCTTTGGATTGTAATGTTTTGTCGGCAGGTTGTAGAATGAGTTTTCCTCCTCGATATTTTTCGGCAATAGGCACGATTTCGGTCGTATCGCTCCATTTGCGAAGAATACCTCGAAGCGTATCTTCGATTTCGGCAAAACTCACCGTATCAACCTCTTGGTCGAGAGCTTCGATGATTTCATAATCGTCATCGATATTGATAGTTTCGAGTCCTTTGTCTACAAAGGTTACCCAATATTGTTTGGAATTAACATTCGTTACAACTCCTATTCCGTATTCATTGTGATTTATTCTAGAACCGATACCTAATATTTGTTTCATTATGTGATGCTATTTTTTAGTGTTACAAAGATATAAATTTATTTTTTAGTTTTGAATGTAGCGTGTAGCAATCCAAACATCAAAGCCCCATACAAACTACTATTAACGGCAGATGATTTGATGCTGCAATAAGATTCACAACCATAAAAATACCAATATGAAAATCCTAAAACAGCTCCTAAAAAGATGAAAAGAAGCCTTTGTTTATACTGAATAATTTTCTTTATCATGTGTGTTTATGATTCTGTTGATTTTGCTTACAGATTTACCGTCGTATACACGGGCGATACCGCCTTTTTCAAGAAGAGCCTTAGCATAAGCACTTCTGCTGCCACTGGCACAAAATACAACAATGGTTTTGTTTTTATCAATGGTTTGTATTTTGTTTTGAAGTTCGCCCAAAGGAATGTTTATACTTCCTTTGATTTGGTTGTGAGCAAATTCTTCAGGGGTTCTTACATCAATAAGCAGGGTGTTATTATTGATAATCTTTCTGAGTTCTTGGTCAGATAACGATGAGAAAATATTTTTTAAAACCTTGAGAAACATTTTTTATATTATTTAATTTCTGATACTCGAAGGGTATTGACCATTCCTTTTTCGTGAATAGGCATTGCTGCAAGATTAATAACCAAATCACCTGATTGAACGTAACCAAATTCTTTAGACATTTTATTTACATCGTCTACGGTATCGTCAGTGCTTACGTATTTGTCGTAATACATTGAGTCTACGCCCCAAAGCAAACTCATTTGCGTAAGGATACGTTTGTTTGAGGTAAATACCAGTATGCGAGATTGTGGTCGCCATGCGGATATTTGAAAGGCTGTATAGCCACTATTGGTAAGGGTACAAATGGCACTTGCTTGGATTTGAGTTGCCATAGAAGCGGCGTGGTAACAAATCAGTTTGGTGATGTAACGCTTGGTTTTGGTTCTGGGAATATTTTGAGGAACCTGAATCAGCGGAGAATCTTCGACAGATTGGATAATTTGTGTCATTTTCCTAACCACTTCAATAGGATATTGTCCTACAGAGGTTTCGCCCGAAAGCATCACAGCGTCAGCTCCGTCCATAACCGAGTTGGCAACATCATTCACCTCGGCACGAGTGGGCGTGAGGCTGGTAAGCATCGACTCCATCATTTGTGTAGCAATGATTACAGGTATACGTGCTGTTTTGGCTCTATTTACGAGTCTTTTTTGGATAAGGGGTACTTCATGAGCAGGGATTTCTACGCCCAAATCGCCACGAGCCACCATGAGTCCGTCCGAATAGGCTACAATCTGGTCAATATTGTCTATGGCTTCAGGTTTTTCTATTTTGGCAATGATTGGAATTTTGTGATCGGAATGTTCTGAAATGAAATCTTGTAGTTCTTCCAAATCTTTTGAAGAACGCACAAAAGAAAGGGCTATCCAATCTACATTATTTTGAATGGCAAACAAAGCATCTTGCTTGTCTTTCTTTGTTAAGGCAGGTAACGAAACATTGGTGTTAGGCAGATTGACTCCTTTTTTTGAGTTGAGACCCCCCCCTTGAATCACTTGGGCTATAACTTTATCGTTATCATTCGTGCTGATAACCTCGAAAATGAGTTTTCCATCGTCAAGAAGTATTTTTTCTCCAATCTTAACATCTTTTGGAAAGTTGCTATAGTTCATATAAACCAAGTCTTTTGTGCCAATAAGCTCTTTGTCAGTAGCTTTAGTCGAGAAGGTGATTTGTTTGCCTTCTTCAACTATGGTGTTGGGTTGCATAATACCCACTCTGAGCTTAGGGCCTTGAAGGTCGGCCAGTAGTGCTACATGGGTGTTCAATTCTGTATTGAGCGTTCGTATAATGTTGATTTTGTCGATTACATCGTCATAGTTAGCGTGTGAAAAATTGATTCTAAATACATTAACTCCCTCAAGTATCATCTGCCTGATTACTTCAGGAGTGTTACATGAAGGTCCTAAGGTAGCTACTATTTTAGTTTTTTTTCGATACATTTTTAAAAAATTAAATTTTCTTTTCTTTTTATTCTGTCCTGATCTACCCAAAACACGGTAGATACTTTGTCTATTTCTCTTAATTTTGCAATGATTTGATGAATTTGTTCTTCTGAAAAATCGCAATCCTCAATACGCAGGATGTAATCCGCATTCCGATACTCATCTATAAAATAAACTTTTAGAGTAGATTTTTCAAAAAGGGTATTATCGGAGGCACTATCCAAGAGTGTATGATTTTTGAATAAGCACCAATTAACCTCGTTGTCCAAATCGGTATAATCAAATCGTTGGTACGAGGCCTTGTTGTCGCAAATATTTTTGTAGGCAATTTCGATGTCATTGCTTTTTTGAAGATAAATATTTAGCGTCCGATTGATGTGATAAGCCAAGAGATAATCATCAAGATTGGTAGAAAAAGCCACAAGTTCAAACTCAAAATCATCTTCGGAGAGTTCTAATTTTTGATGTTTCATACCATTTGCTAGATAATTGATTGTGGAGGTAAAAGTATAAAAAAACACATATATATAGGTTGTGATTTTTAAAACTTAATCTAAATTTAACATTTGAACCGAATAAAACGATGATTTCATAGGGCTAAAATTTGTGTTAATATTATCGTTTTCAAGATGTTTTGAATATAATTTTCTATAAAAATGTTATCTTTGCACAAATCAAGTAGTGTATATGTATGAAAAATAGAAAAAATGTTCAAAATAAAGAAGAGTACTTAAATACATTATTTAAAGAGCATTTTCAGGACAATCCCTCGAACAGAAATATAGATGTAGAATTTTTGGTTAATATTGTAGATGTATTTAGACCTAAAGATGTAAATATCGTTTATGACATTAATCTGAAACCTTTACTTTCGGTTTTGAAGGATAAGGCTGAGTACAGATTGCATTTTGCAGAGTATCTCAAAAAATTGTTTTACAAAAAAGATTTTGACCAAATAATTTCAGATGCAGGAATATTAAACGATAATGATTTTGTATATGAAGTTCGTAAACGATTGGTAGCGAAGGTGTTGCCGTATCAACCTCCTAAGCATACACTACAGTATATATTAAATCAAGTGTTTTATTCCAGCACAGACCCACAGTGGATTGAAAGGGTGTCGGACGAGCAGTTGAGTGCTATTTTGGAATTATTGGAGTTTAACAATTTGTATCAAAGTGAAAGTGTAAAATTTAATTTGTCGGAGGTTATATACGGAATTGAGATTTTGACCCATAGGGTATTGGGTAGAGCAATGGAAACGGAGGTTAATAAGATGGTGCCTGAGTTTCAGAATTTTGACAGTCCATTTATAGCCCTACAAAGAGAGTTTGTCGAACTCAATACAAGATTGCTTTCGGATAATGAAGATTGTTATATAACTTCAGATGATTTGAATTACAAGCAGATACTGGTGTTACATAAACAGTGTGAAAATTACGTAAAATCGGCTTTTCAGAACTCGCACAAATACGGAATTTCGATTAAAGTAAATCAATCGTTGTTGCGTATCAGACAGCAGTTGGCAAGGATTAAGGAGGTATTACCTTTTTTGGTAATTGATTCTCAAGACGATTTCAGACTTAAATCGATGCGTCTGGTCAAGTTGTTAATAGCTTACAATTGTAATAAGAATGACATAAAAAAACTGGTGAATGAAAGTACCCAATTATTGTCGTACGAGATTACACAGCATACAGCTCGTACAGGGGAGCATTATATAACGAGTAATACTAAGGAATATTTTAAGATGTTTTGGTCGGCGTGTGGAGGGGGATTTATAGTAGCTTTTGCGTGTATTTTTAAATTGTTATTGAGCAAGTTAGATGCCAGTAACTTTGGATATGCCTTTGTGTATAGTATGAATTACGCCATGGCTTTCATAGTTATATATATATGTGGATATACATTGGCAACCAAGCAACCTGCAATGACTGCTAGTGCGCTTATAAGTGCTTTGGAACAAGGAATCAAAGACAAGGTTACAGATTCGGAAGACAAGTATCGCAATTTTGCGGTGTTTTTTTCAAGAGTATTTCGTTCGCAGTTTATTGCCTTTGTGGGCAATGTAATTATGGCATTTCCTGTGGCATTATTGCTGATATGGCTTATAGATTTGATTTTCAAATATAATATTGCTGAGCAAAAATGGTTGGTATTTATGACCGATTTATCGCCTATACATTCCCCTGCGATATTTCATTCTATAATAGCTGGATTTTTTCTGTTTATCTCGGGGATTATAGCTGGGAGTATTGCCAATAGAGACAAACATCACGAGGTATATTATCGCATTCAAGAACATCCAATATTAAAGAAAACCATAGGTAGGGTAAAGACCAAAAAGTTAGCGAAAATTTATGAAAAAAAATGGCCAGGAATAATCTCTAATTTTTGGTTTGGGGTATTTATGGGAAGCACCGCCTCTATTGGAGTTTTTATAGGGTTAGACCTTGATATAAGGCATATTACTTTTGCCAGTGGAAATTTGGCTTTAGGGGTGTACGGAGCTGATTTTCATGTAAGTTTAGAAATGTTGTTATGGGGTGTTTTTGGTGTGGGCATCATTGGGTTGGTAAACTTTTTGGTGAGTTTTACACTGTCCTTGTCCTTGGCTTTTAGATCCAGAAATATATCTTTGCTCGAATTAAGAGGGGTAGCATCTTCAATATGGAGTTATTTTAAAGAAAAACCTTTGCATTTTTTCTTTCCGCCTAAAAGCAAACTAAACAATAAAAGTGCTTAAAGATAATGGTAGGATATAGATAACTATCGTATGTCTTTTACGATGGTCTCTTCTACAATTTTAAAAAGTTCTTCAAATTTGTAATCACTTATTTTGAGAGGCGTGTGTAGGGTATGGATTATTTGATTGCCCAATCCCATCGGAAAAGCCCCCCATTTGACTAGCTTCCAAGAGTTATTAATGGTGATAGGCAGAATGTAGGCAGAGGGAGCATTTTCGCAAAGTACTCGAAGTCCCGTTTCCGAAAAAGATCTAGCTTTGCCGTTTTTGCTACGCGTACCTTCAGGAAAGATAACAACTGTTCGATTGTGTTTTTCGATGTATTGAGCCACCTTTATAATTTCAGGAATTGCCTGTTTAGAATCTTTTCGGTCTATAAGGGCAGAACCTCCGTGTCTTAAATTGTAGGATACACTAGGAATACCTTTGCCTAGCTCTTTTTTGCTGATGAACTTGGGGTGTAACCTGCGTAAAAACCATATTATAGGAGGTATGTCATACATACTTTGATGGTTGGCAACAATTATAACAGGAACATTTTTTGGGGCGAGATTGATGTTTTTTACCTTAAAACGAGTCCCCAACACATGTAGATTTCTGACTAAGATACAGTTCAGATAATCGACACTCTTTTTATGAGCCTGATACCCTCCAAGGTTAAAACAAAGCCATTGGATAGGGTGAAAAACGCATAGGGCGATCCCAAAAAGAATGTAATATAATAGGGTAAGAGGGTATGATAATATTTTTTCAAACATAGTAGGTATAAAAATTTGTGAATTACAAAATATATTTTCTTGCAAAGTTATACAAAAAAAGTAGTATCTTTACGCTTTCAAATCTTAAACTATGGCTTCTTCATTTGAACGCTATCAAAAGCGAAGATTAATATCCTCATACTTTTCGGTGGTTTTGAGTATATTTTTGGTGTTGTTTTTGTTGGGAACGTTAGGCTTGTTTGTAATAAATTCTACTAAAATAGCCAATCAATTTAAGGAACGTATTCCGATGACGGTTTATTTTGACAAAAATATTCCTCAAGAGTGGGTTGATGAATTTGATAAATATGTAACCAACCAAGTTTTTATAAATGCAGCTGTATTTGTATCTAAAGAGGAAGCTGCCAGAACACACCAAGAGTATTTGGGAGAGAATTTTGTAGAAAATTTGGGTGTAAATCCTCTTTCGGATTCTTACGACCTAAGGTTGGTGTCGCCTTATGTGGTGAGTGATAGTTTGGAAAAAATATCAAATATACTCAGGGCAAAAGATGGTGTGCGTAGTGTAAATTACGATAAAATTTTGGTAGATGCCGTAAATGAAAATGTTAAAAAAGTGAGCTTTTGGATATTGGTTGTGAGTGTGTTTTTTGTGTTGATTGCCGTATTGTTAATTAACAGTTCGTTGAGGTTGTCGATTTATTCTAACAGATTCATAATCAAAACGATGCAGATGGTAGGGGCTACCAAATCATTTATACGCAGACCTTTTATTTGGCGAAATGTAAGACTGGGTATTATTGGAGCGGTATTGGCGATGATAGCCCTTTATGGGTTGCTTTATTACATAGATAATCACTTTAAAGAAACTAATTTTTCGCAGGATTACTATTCAATAACTTTGGTTTTTGGCTCAATGTTGTTGTTTGGGATTTTCATAACGTGGTTTAGCACTTATTTTGCCACTCAAAGATTTTTGAATCTTAGAACTAATGATTTATATTAATTAAAGAAATATGCAATCAGATTTTTTATTTAAGAAAAAGAATTATACCATACTATTGATAGGAATTGCTCTTATAGGGCTTGGATTTGTATTGATGATAGGCGGAGGTAGTGATGACCCAAAGGTGTTTAATGAGGAAATATTCAGTTTCCGTCGTATAAGGTTGGCTCCAACGTTGGTGTTGCTAGGTATGGGAGTTTGTTTCTATTCAATATTCCGAAAAGATAAAGTACAATGAGTGTAATAGAGGCTATAATCATAGCTATAATAGAAGGACTTACGGAATATCTTCCGATTTCCTCTACGGCTCACATGGGATTTGTCGCGGCACTTCTGAACCTTGAAAGTACAGAATTTCTAAAAATGTTTCAGGTGTCGATTCAGTTTGGGGCTATTTTGTCGATAGTGGTGCTGTATTGGAAAAAATTTTTAAATTTTCAAAATATCGACTTCTACTTGAAGTTGTCTTTGGCTGTAATTCCAGCCTTGGTGTTGGGATATTTGTTTGACGATATGATAGAAGCCGTGTTAGGTAATCAGATTGCTATATCTATAATGTTGGTAATTGGTGGAGTTGTGTTGTTGTTTGTGGACAATTGGTTTAAGAATCCGACCATAACAGACGAGAAGCAAATTTCCATAAAAAAAGCCATAACTATTGGTTTTTGGCAATGTTTAGCGATGATGCCAGGAACGAGCCGTTCGGCGGCTTCAATTATAGGAGGAATGATACAAGGGCTTAGTCGTAAGGCAGCGGCTGAATTTTCGTTCTTTTTGGCTGTTCCTACGATGCTTGCCGTTACGGTTTATTCTGTTTTTGTAAAAACGTGGGGCAAAGGCACAGCAAATGGGCAAAAAGGTTACGAAATGATTCTTTCATCTTCCGAGAATATAACGATTTTTTTGATAGGAAATATTGTTGCATTTGTAGTTGCGATGATAGCTGTCAAAACATTTATAAAAATATTAGCCAAATACGGATTCAGGTTATGGGGTTGGTATCGCATCATAGTTGGGATTCTGTTGTTGGTTTATTTTAAAATGAAATAAAATGTATCAGGAAGGGAAAGTGCTACTTATTGACAAGCCTTATGGCTGGAGTTCGTTTCAGGCAGTAAATAAACTTAAATATTTGCTAAAACATAAGTACAATTTGCCCAAACGTTTCAAAATAGGTCATGCAGGTACTTTAGACCCTTTGGCAACGGGTTTGTTGATTGTTTGTACAGGCAAAGCCACCAAACAGATTAATCAGATACAAGGGCAGGTTAAAGAATACACTGGTGCGATGGTGTTGGGAGCTACTACGCCTTCGTACGATTTGGAAACTCGTGTTGATGCAGTGTATCCTACCGAACATATAACTACCGAATTATTAGAGCAAACTTTAGAAAAATTTAGAGGAGAGATAGAACAGAAACCGCCTGTTTATTCGGCTATCAAAAAAGATGGGAAGCGACTCTACGAACACGCCCGTAAGGGAGTAGATGTAGAGATAGCATCTCGAAAAGTAAATATTTACGAGTTTGAAATCACGGAGGTTGAGTTGCCTTTGATTAGATTCAGAGTATTGTGTAGCAAAGGAACTTATATTCGTTCGTTGGCGTTTGATTTTGGCAAGGCACTTGATTCTGGGGCGTATTTGTCGGAGTTAAGACGCACCAAAATAGGCGATTATTCGGTGGATAGTGCCGTAAATATTGCTCAAGAAAATGTAGATGTATATTTTTAAGATTCACTACAATTCAAATACAAAACAACCCCTCGATATAGAAATAAATTGCAAATCAGGATGGGTAATGTGTTTTGATTAGGTTGTGGTAAGTTTTAGCTGTCGAGTTTTGTAATCAAATCTTCCCATTCCAAGGTAAGCTCACTGAGTTGATTTTTAAAATCAGTATATTTTTTCATAAAAGATTGGTCTGCACTAAGGGTAGTGTAATTTTGAGCCAATTCTAGCTCTATAGTAGTAATTTTTTGTTCTAATTCTTCAATGAGTTTTTCTACCTTGCCCAGTCTGTTTTGTAGGCTTTTTCGTTGTTTTTGTTCTTCAAAATTGAGTGTTTTGGTATTTTCAACAACAGGATTATCTTTTTTGTTAGGGGTGTTTTTTTCTAAATCACGCATATTATCAAGTTTGCGTTGCTCTAGATAAAAATCAATATCGCCGAGATATTCCCTAATTGACTGATCTTTAAATTCGTATACGATATTGGATAATCCTTGCAGAAAATCTCTATCGTGCGATACCACGAGCAGTGTTCCTTCAAATTGTTGTAAAGCTCCTTTGAGTACATTTTTGGATTTGATGTCAAGATGGTTGGTAGGCTCGTCCATTATCAAGACATTGATAGGCTGTAGTAGCATTTTACACAGTGCTAATCGATTGCGTTCGCCCCCTGACAGAACCTTTACTTTTTTGTGAACATCATCGCCTTTGAACAAGAAAGCTCCGAGCATATCTCTAACCTTGGAGCGATTGCTATCGTTGGCAGCCTCTTCCATGGTTTCGAGTAGGGTGATTTCTCCATTGAGATAATCGACCTGATTTTGAGCGAAATAACCTAAGAGTACATTATGTCCGAGTTTTATAGTTCCTTGGTAGTCAATTTCGTTTACGATAGCCTTTACAAAGGTAGATTTTCCTTGTCCGTTCTGTCCAACAAAAGCAATTTTGGAACCTCGTTCAACCAAAAGAGAAAGGTTTTTAAAAATGGTTTTGTCTCCATATTTTTTGGTAACATTCTGTACCTCAATAACAACTTTTCCAGGGGTAATGGCCTGAGGGAATGAGATAGACATTACGGAATTGTCATCTTGATCGACCTCTATACGCTCTACTTTGTCTAACTTTTTGATTAGAGATTGAGCCATAGCAGCTTTTGAGGCTTTTGCCCGAAATTTTTCGATGAGTTTTTCGGTATGCTCAATCATTTTTTCTTGATTTTTTTGGGTTGCCAATTGTTTTTCTCGGATTTCGTTACGCAAGGTAAGGTATTGAGAATACGGTTTTGGAAAATCATAGGCCTTACCTAGCGAAATTTCGATGGTTCGGTTGGTTACATTGTCCAAAAACATTTTGTCGTGCGATACAATCACGACTACTCCAGTGTAATTTTTCAGAAAAGATTCAAGCCAAATAATACTCTCAATATCCAAGTGGTTGGTAGGTTCGTCCAAAAGCAATACATCGTTGTTCTGCAAAAGAAGTTTTGCCAGTTCGATACGCATTCGCCATCCGCCCGAGAAGGTGTCTGTAAGTTTTTGAAAATCATCTCGTTTAAAGCCAAGTCCGAGCAGTATTTTTTCGGTATCGCCCACGTAGTTGTATCCGCCAACGATTTCAAACTGGTGGTTACAGTCCGATAGTTCATCGATGAGTTGCAAATATTCGGCACTTTCATAATCTTCACGAACCGAAAGTTGGTGGTTTAGAGAGGCTATTTTTTGTTCAAGATGTTTAATATCTTCAAAAGCCTGATAAGCCTCTTCCAGTACGGTACGTCCTTTTACAAAATCAATATCTTGTTTTAAAAAGCCAATTTTGATGTCTTTTTCACTGGCAATAGTTCCTGTGTCGGGTTGTAATTCTTTAGACAATAATTTGAGCATGGTCGATTTTCCAGCCCCATTTTTACCTACCAGTCCAACCTTGTCGCCCATTCCAAGGCGAAAGGTAATTTCCTCAAAAAGATATTCTCCTGCAAAAGAAACCGAAAGATTGTGAATATTTAACATTGATGTGAATGTGATATATAGGGTGCAAATATCGAAAGTTTTTTTTGAAAGAGCAAAATAATAGAAAATATGTAAAATGCGAGTTTAATGTTTTGTATATCCATGTATTTGTATTACTTTTGGTTATTCTAATTTTAATAATGTAGATTATGAAGAAAATTTTATCTTTAGCTTTGTTGGTCTCTACTTCGTTATCTTTTGCAGGAGGATATAGAGTGAGTTTGCAAGGCAACAAACAATTAGCCATGGGGCATACAGGGGTAGCGGTAGTAAATAGTGCCGAAACGATGTTTTTTAACCCTGCGGGATTGTCATTTTTGGAAGATCGATTTAATGCTTCGGTAGGAGGGAGTTATGTGTTTTCGAATACAAAATTTCAAAATACCACTTACAATTGGCTAGCCAAAACAACCAATTCAGCTACTCCGCTTTATGCGTATGTGTCGTATAGGATTACTGATTGGCTTACAGCAGGTTTGGGAGTATACACCCCTTACGGAAGTACTGTGGAGTGGGATAAAGATTGGCAAGGTTCGCATCTTGTAAATAAAATTTCCTTAAGTGCCATCTATGTACAGCCTACGGTTGCTATACGAGTGAATGAATATTTTAGTTTTGCTGGAGGAGCTATTTTTGCTTCTGGTGGGGTGAATTTTAACAGAAATATTTCCAGAATGCTAACCGATGATAATGGACAAAGGTCTAATGTTGATTTGTCGGCATCTGGAGTAACCTCTTGGGGTTGGGTAGCAGGATTTATGTTTAACCTAACGGAAGATGTTCGTTTGGGATTGAACTATCGCTCGGAAATGACCATGAAAGCACGTGGTGGAGAGGCTACTTTTGCAAATATGCCAGCTTTTTTGGGAGGCGATGTAACCACAACTTTTGATGCAGACCTTCCATTACCAGCAGAATTGACTGTAGGGCTTTCGTATCAGATTACAGACAAATTGTTGTTTGCTTTTGATTATAATAGAGCAAAATGGGGAGCTTACAAAGGATTGAATGTTTACTTCGGAGATGAAGCTCCTTCGCCTTCGTCTATGAATCCGCGTAATTATAAAGATGCAAGTACTTATCGTTTAGGGTTGCAATATGCTGCTACGGACAAGTTTACTTTTAGAATAGGTTGGTATTTTGACGAAAGTCCTATTCAACAAGGATATTTTGCTCCAGAAACGCCACGTAACGATTCGTATGGATACACAGGAGGGCTTTCGTATCAGATAAATGATAGATTCTGTATTGACGCGTCATTTTTGTATTTGCATTTTGATGAGTTTTCGGGTTCATACAATCATTTTACTGAAGACGGAAATCCAAATGTGAGTTTTGGAGGGGTGTACAAAAATTCTGTATTTTCTCCAGGATTGGGATTGAGTTATAATTTTTAATTTGAAAAACTATGAAGAATAATATAATATATGTATCATTATTAACTTTAGGATTGATTTCGTGTCAATCGGAGTTTGAAAACGAAATAAATAGCAGTACCTACTATTCGGGTGATGCCGATTTGAGAACGTATGTAGCTGTAGGTAACTCACTTACGGCAGGATATATGGACGGAACTATTTTTAGGACTGGTCAGCAAAACTCGTTTCCAAACTTATTGTCAAATCAATTTAAAGTAGTAGGAGGTGGCGAATTTACCCAGCCATCTTTTGAGCAAGATGTAAACGATTTGGGAGGATTGCTTTTGGGAGGAAATCAAATAGCAGGAACAAGGCTTATTATTAATGCAGCAGCGGGTGGTCCTGAAAATATTACGGGAGTTCCTCAAGTTGAAGTGTCTGATTTACAACAAAAAGCTTATCATAATATGGGTGTTCCAGGTGCTAAGTCGTTCCATTTATTAGCCTCTGGGTACGGAAACCTAGCTGGGGTAGCCACAGGTCAAGCCAATCCTTTTTTTGTACGTCATGCTACATCTCCTTCAACTACCGTATTGGCTGATGCCTTGTCAATGAATCCTACGTTTTTTACCAATTGGATAGGTTCAAATGATGTACTTGCCTATGCTACTTCGGGTGGGGTAGGAGTTGATCAGACAGGTAATTATGATCCAGCAACTTACGGAGGAACCGATATTACAGACCCAAATGTATTTGCCAATGTGTATAGCAATATTATTGATGCTCTTACCGCAAATGGAGCCAAAGGTGTAGTGGCTACTGTGCCTAGCGTAACCTCAATTCCTTTTTTTACAACAGTGCCTTATGCTCCATTAAGTTCGGAGGATCAGAACTTTAGTGCTAGTATTCCTGAATTGCAAACCTTGTATGGTGTTGTAAATCAGATTTATGCGGCGTTGAACATTACAGGACGCAATTTGGTGGTAAATACAGAAGGATACACGCCATTACTTATAAAAGACGAATCTCTAACTGATGTAGGAGCGAGTTTACAAGCAGCCGCAATGGCAAGTGGTAACCCATTATTGGAGTCGTTAGCTCCGTTGTTGGCGGCACATTTTGGGCAGGTCAGACAAGCCACTGCTAATGATCTGATACTACTGACTACACGTTCGGTAATAGGCAAACCTGCAGAAGGAATTCCTGCACCTTTAAATCTTTATGGAATTACTTTCCCACTAGAGGATAGTATGGTGCTTACGCAAACAGAGGTTACCCTCATCAATACAGCTACTGCAGCTTATAACAACACAATCCGTACTGTAGCTCAAAGCAAAGGATTGGCTGTGGCAGATATGAACGAAATAATGAACAAATTGGTACAAGGACTCAGAACAGCAGACAATCAGATTTACACGGCTAATTATTTTACTCCGTCAAGAATTCATACTACTTTGTTTTCATTAGATGGGGTGCATCCAAACGCTAAGGGTTATGCTGTGATTGCTAATGAGATAATTAAAGTTATCAACATGCATTACAACGCTCATATTCCGCAGATAGATGTGTCAAAATATCCAACCATTAAAATATTAACTTCAAATTAATTTTAAAAACAATGCTGTCCTAAAAATAAGATTATAAAGTCATTCGGAATATTTTACAGTGGAAGAAAGTTTTATTGATTAAAGAGGCATTCGCAATAGATTGTTATTTTTGCCAATAAACAGAATGATTAGTAAAATTATTTGTAGGACAGTTTTATATTATAAAAATATGAAAACAATCATCAAGTTATTACTCACAGCTATAATTGTTTATCTGTTGGCTACTTTTTTGCCAGGAGTAACCATTTCTGATTTTAGCTCGGCTATTATTGTAACTTTGGTATTGGCTCTGCTCAATGTATTTGTCAGACCGATATTGATTTTTATGACATTACCTGCCACTTTGGTAACATTCGGATTGTTTCTGTTGGTAATCAATGCTTTTGTGTTGATGATGACAGATTATTTGGTAGATAGCTTTAAGTTAGATTCTTTTTGGATTGCTATATTGTTTAGTTTAATATTGTCTGTGTTTCAGTCTGTTTTGTATTCATTTGCAGATAAAAAAGAAAAATAAATCGTAATGGGAAGTATAAAATCGTTTGGAAGAATATTTTTTGTGGTATTCTTGTCGGCAAGTACAATATCTTGTGTTTCAAAGAAAATCTATACGGGGTTAGAAGACAAACACAACGAATTATTAGCCGAAAAAAACGCTGTTGAGCGTTATAATACGGAGTTAGAACAGCAAAGAAATCAGCTCGAACTCGATAATAGTATATTGAAAGATGAATTAGACAAACTTAAAAAACAAAATTTTACTTTAGAATCTGAATATCAGTCGGCAAATAAAAATATAAAAGATTTGCGTTCGGCTTATAATTCTTTAGAAAATAGAAGTTTAACGTCGCTTCGAGAAAATTCAGATAAGAACAGAGAGTTACTGGCTCAATTAGAAGCAAAGGAACGAAGTTTACAAAGCGAACAGGCACGTCTGGAAAAACTCAAAAAAGAGCTTAATGAGCGTTCAAGAAGGGTCAATGAGTTGGAAAGTTTTATAGCTACCAACGAAAGAGATATGAAAAAACTCAAAGAAAAGCTCTCGTCAGTGTTGTACAACTTTGAAGACAAAGGACTTACGGTAGAACAGAAAGAGGGAAAGGTATATGTGTCTATGGAGAACAAGTTGCTCTTTGCCTCAGGAAGTTGGGAAGTGGCTGCCGAAGGGCGTAAGGCTATAATAGAAGTAGGTAAGGTGTTGGCAGACAATCCAGAGATAGTGGTGTTGATTGAAGGACATACGGATAATGCTCCATATTCAGGACAAGGACAGATTAAGGACAATTGGGATTTGTCTACCAAAAGAGCCACTTCGATAGTTAGGATTTTAAGAGAAAATAAAGGTATTAATCCGCTGAATTTGACAGCCGCTGGCAGAAGTGAGTTTGCTCCGATAGCATCAAACGAAACAACCGAAGGTAAGTCCAAAAACAGACGTATAGAAATTATTCTTACACCCCGATTAGACGAAATTTCAAAAATGCTTGATGAGTTGTAGTCAATCGGACCATATTGTATAATAGATGTTAAAAAATATTTCATTTGTATTGTGTATGATGAGTTTTTTTGCTTTTGCTCAACCCAAATTAGAGTTGGTTGAGCAAAAGCAAATTCAAGAGCAGGATTATTTGGGTGAAGATATTTTCGGAGCAATATATTATACCTCAGCCAGTAAGATATACAAAAAACTCAAGGACGGAAAAATATTGTATTATGATAATATTCAATTAGGTGAAATTTCTTACATAGATTATATCAATCCGTTGAAAGTGATGCTTTTTTACAAGGATTTTAATGCGGTTGTAATCTTAGATAATATGTTTACCGAAGTATATCGGATTGATTTGTCAAAATATATGATTCGTGCCGAATATTGTTCGATGGCATCTGATAATAAATTTTGGATATTTGACAATAATAGCAACAGAATGATGTTATTGGATTATGTCAATGAAAGAATTTTTAATCTGAATACACCTAAAAATTTTCGTCCGAATTTTATTCAATCAGATCTTAATAATTGGTATTTTGTAGACGATAGGCATCAGATTTGTAGTTATAATATTTATGGCAATATTATGTTTTTGACTTCAATAGAAAAATATGATTTAATTTTTATAGGACAAAATAATCAAATAATTTTTAGCCTTGAAGATAATTTGTATCTTTACACGGAGCAAAATAATAATCCCATTAGGCTGTTAGGCGTTGATAATAAGCTAAAAAGAATGTGGTTGTCTAACAAAGAATTGAGATTGTTGATTGATGACACAATAAAAGTATATACAATAAATAAATAGTAATGCATATAGCTGTAGCAGGAAATATTGGAGCAGGAAAAACCACTCTTACTAAATTGTTGGCAAAGAATTTTAAATGGGAGCCTCATTTTGAAGATGTGGTAGATAATCCGTATTTAGATGATTTCTACCACCAAATGGACAGATGGAGTTTTAATTTGCAAATTTATTTTTTAAATAGCCGATTTAGACAAATATTACAGATTAGAAAAAGTGGCAAGAAGGTAATTCAAGACCGAACCATTTACGAAGATGCGTATATTTTTGCACCCAATTTGCACGATATGGGGCTGATGTCTTTAAGAGATTTTGAAAATTATACCTCTTTGTTTGAAACTATGGAAAGTATGATTTCGGCTCCAGATTTACTGATTTATCTAAAAAGCTCTGTGCCGAATCTTGTAGGACAGATTCATAAGCGAGGAAGAGAATATGAAAATGCCATTTCAATAGACTATCTGTCGAGGCTTAACGATAGATACGAAGAATGGATTCGTACATATACCAAAGGTAAACTACTAATTATAGATGTAGACAAAATTGATTTTGTAGAAAATCCAGAAGATTTGGGTATAATTGTTGATAAAATTAACGCTGAAATTAATGGATTGTTCTAAAAAAGCGAACGAGTAATGAGTAAAAATGTAACCCCATATAACGACCAAAACACAGGTAAAAAAGAGCAAGTAGAACAAATGTTTGACAACATATCTCAAGAGTATGATAATTTGAACAAAGTCATTTCACTCGGCTCTGATATAAAATGGAAGAAAAAGGTTGTAGCTCTTGTTGAGAAAAATCACCCACAGCGAATTTTAGATGTAGCTACAGGCACTGCCGATTTGGCTATTATGTTGGGCGAAAATATCAAAGCCAACATAGTAGGAGTGGATATATCTGAAGGAATGCTCAATGTAGGACGTAGGAAGATAGCAGCAAAATCGTTTTCGGACAGAATACAACTGCTTAATGCAGACTCGGAAAAACTGCCTTTTGAGAACGATAGCTTTGACGCGATTACGGTGGCGTATGGCATTCGGAATTTTGAAAATCTGGAAGTAGGTTTGGCGGAAATGCTAAGAGTGCTTAAGCCCAAAGGCAAACTGGTAATACTCGAAACCTCAGTGCCAGAGCAGTTTCCGTTCCGACAAGGATATATGTGCTATACCAAATATGTTTTGCCTACCATCGGAAAATTCTTTTCAAAAGACAAAAAAGCGTATAAATATCTTTCGGAATCAGCGTCAAAATTTCCTTATGGCGAACGTCTAAACAATATTTTACGGAAAATTGGGTTTATAAATGTGGTAAACAAACCGCAGATGTTTGGTTCTACGACTATATATGTAGCTTATAAATAATTATGAAAAAAACACTTCTATTACTATTGTTTATTATCTCTTGTCAATTACAAGCACAATTACATACCTTTTCCAAAAAACCGATAATTCATCAAGAAAATTTCCAAAAACAACGCGTACATTGGGGGTATTTTTTGGGGTTTAATTCGTATGATTTTAAGTTCGATTATAAACAAAATTATACAGAAGAGATTGAGGTAAAATCGACTACTAGTTTTAATGTTGGACTTATAGGAAATTTGCGACTGCAAGAATATTTGGATTTACGATTAGAGCCAGGTTTGTTTTATTCTCAACGCAACTTAAAATTCCCAGGGTTTGACAACGATAGAGATGCTTTTAGAAATGTGAAATCAACCTATATTCACATACCGTTATTGCTCAAATTTTCGTCAAAAAGAATCGGAAACTTCAGACCTTATATGGTGGGCGGAGCTTCAGCATCGTACAATTTGTCAAGTAATTATAAGTCATTGTCCGATAATTCGGAACGAAGATTCAGAATGAATAGGATAGCGTATAATTATGAGCTGGGGTTTGGAGTGGATATTTATCTGGAATATTTTATATTTTCGCCTTCGATTAGGGGTGTTTTTGGAATTGGAAATGAAATCATTTGGGACAATGACCCTAATAGCCTTTGGACAAGTAATATTGACGCTATGAAAACACGGGCAGTAGTGCTAAATTTTGCCTTTCATTAGAATTAAATATGTCGTATTGTCATATTTTGTTGATTTAGGCATAATAATTGAAAAATAATATTAACTTTGTGTACTAAAAATAATTAAAACCAAAATGAAAAAGATAATATTTGCTTCGGCATTTTTGATTCTGTTGGCTTCATGCAACAAGTCTACTACTGCAACAGGTGCTGCTACAACAGAACAATCAACCAACAATATAGTATATTTAGATTCGTCTAAATTGCTTAAAGAATACAAAGAAGCTCAGGATATTGAGGCAAAATACAAGGCAAAATCGGAGCAGATGAGCAAGGATTTTGAAAGTAAACTGAATAAGTTTAAGGCTGATGTAGAATTTTTTCAAAAAAATGCTCAATCTAAAGGAATGCAATGGGCTCAGCAAACAGGTGCTGCCCTTGAAGAAAGAGAGCAACGTTTGGCCTATGCTCAACAATCGATGGTTCAACAACTTCAGAGCGAATCTGGTGCAGAGATGGATTCGTTGGTAAAACAGATTAAGGATTTTATCAAGGAGTTTGGGAAAGAAAAAGGATATAGCTATATACTATCTACCTCTGACGTAGCCTCTACAGTGTTGTATGCTAAAGATGGGCAAGAAATAACCGATGAGCTAATCAAGTTATTGAACGAAAAATATCAGAATAAATTAGCCAATAAGGACGAAATCAAAATAGAAAAAGATTCAACCTCAACAAAGAAATAATACAAATAAATAAAACTAGTAATTATGGCATTAGAAATTACAGACGCTACTTTTGAACAAGTAGTTTTGAATTCAGACAAACCAGTAATGGTTGATTTTTGGGCAACTTGGTGTGGACCGTGTAAAATGGTAGGGCCTATTATTGACGAAATAAGCAAAGAATACGAAGGTAAGGCAGTGGTAGGAAAGGTAGATGTAGATGCTAATCAGGAGTTTGCTGCAAAATATGGAGTCAGAAATATCCCTACAGTACTGGTGTTCCAAAATGGAGAAGTAGTAGGAAGACAAGTAGGAGCATCACCTAAAAAGGTGTATACAGATGCTTTGGATTCGTTATTGAAATAAAAGCATTTTTAATTATTGTCCGAAAGTAACAAAGGACAACCATTCTTTGTGGTGGTTCTGATAGTTCCTTTCGGACAATTTGTATTTTAAAATACCATGGATATAGGCAAATATAACACCTTGGAGGTGGTGCGTAAAACCTCAGTAGGTTTTTACCTGACAGACGGAGTTACAGAGGTACTTTTACCCAAAAAATATATAACAGATAAGATACAGTTAGGATATAAAGATGCTTTTTTTGTATATAAAGACCATCAACACAGATGGATAGCTACAACTCAAAAACCTTACGCCTTAAAAGGAACGTTTGCTTACCTAAAGGTGTCTTATACCAATAAATACGGAGCTTTTTTGGAATGGGGTGTAGAAAAGGATTTGTTTGTGCCTTTTGCAGAACAGTTACATCCTATGGAAAGAAACAAAAAATATGTGGTATATATTTTTGAAGATAAAAAAACAGAAAGGCTAGTGGCTTCTTCTAAAATAAATAAATTTATAGAGCATGATAATATAGAGCTAGAAGCAAATCAGCCTGTGGAGTTGATGATACTCAACGCTACCGATTTGGGGTTCAATGTGCTTATAGACGGGAAATATAAGGGGCTTTTGTATCAGAACGAAGTGTTCAGAACCTTAAGAATAGGCGATAGACTGGAGGGGTATATAAAACAGATTCGTTTAGACAAAAAGATTGATGTAAGTCTTCGACCAGTAGGAGTAGAGGCAGTGCAAGATGATACGAATCGGATATTAGAAGAACTTCGTCAGAATGGAGGTTTTTTACGTCTTTCGGACAATTCGCACCCAGAGGAAATTAAAAGTGTTCTTGAAATGAGTAAAAAATCGTTCAAAAGAGCCATAGGAAGCCTATATAAAGATAGAATTATAGACATAAAAGAAGATGGAATTTATCTTTTAGAAAAATAATTTCAGTACAAATTCGTAAAATATCGAAAAATAAAGCCTCATAAGTTATCAACTAGTGAGGCTTTTTTGAATGTGGCAATGTGGTAAAAAATGGGATTTTTTCCAAGCACAAAAAAAGCCGCCCTTTCGGACAGCTTTTTTAGAAACATTTTTA
>JAUMYH010000113.1 GCA_030528745.1 Bacteroidota bacterium | reverse complement strand
TTCCAAAGGGTTATGATTTTAGTCTAATCAATCAAGAGCGATTAAAGGAGTGTAAGAAATTAAATGCAAGACCGCACAAAAAATTTGTGGTACACTTGAAAACTATTAATGGTAACGGAAAGTTACTTTTATAGGTCGAATCTGGTAATATTTAAAAATGAACGAAATTTATCTGAAAAGGTAACTTTGGGATGATGAAGATTTTTCATTCTCAAAGTGGATAGTGTTTTGGAGATATTGTATAGTATTAACAATAAATATCTTCTATAATTTACGTAATTAATTCCTTTATTAAAAAAATACTAATAAAAAGTTAAACTTATTAGGAACCTATCGTTTATAGATTTTTTATGATACTTTTACGGCGAGATTAAATTGTAAAATTTATTATGAAAAAACTACATTATTTACTGGTAACCTTGCTACTTCTGGGATGTGGCAAGGACAAGTCCGAAATTGCGCCTGACAATGGCGATGTTGATGAAACTCAACAACAGTTGAGTTCTGAAAAAAACATTGTATCTTTTAAATTCTCTACACTCGGGGGAGATACATATCCGACAGAAATGCGAAATGATTCTATTTTTGCATCGTTTCCGGCTTTTGTTTCTTTAACAACGCTCTACACAGAGGTCAAAATTTCCGACAAGGCAAAAATTGAGCCCAATCCCAACGATGTAAATGATTATTCATCAGTGGTTACTTATACGGTTACGGCCGAAGACTCATCAAAAAAGCAGTACAAGGTCATAGCCAAAAATTTGCCCAATTCGGAAGGACAAATATTAAAGTTCAATTTTATCAACGCACAAGAAGATTCGTTCAGCACCTTAGGGCTTTTCTTTGATGTTAAAAAGGTGGATACGATTAACTTACAACTTTCTCACCTTACTGATTTAAAAAAATTAACTTCCGATATAACGCTTTCAAACGGGGCTACTGTTGAACCTAAATCGGGTGAAACGCTTGATTATACCAAGCCCGTACATTACAAAGTTACTTCCGAAGATAAAAAGAACGTGAAAAATTACGTGGTAATTGTTAAACATAAAAAACTTGATAAGGTAATATTAGAACCAATCACAGGAGATACATTTCGTAATAAAAAAGGAGGTGATGTTATTTCGTTTCAAACCAATGTGTTACCAGTTCAGGATAGTATAAAGGTTCAAATTATTTCCAAAGACAATCAGTATCAACATAATCTTGCTATCCAAAGTGTTGATTACACGAATAATCAGGTAAATGTATTCCTGCCGGCAACATACGTTAATCATTCTTATAAATTGGAGATTTCTGTCGGAAAAGGTAATAAAGCAACAAGTTATTTATTTGATCTTGATGCAGGAACACCTGTTTTTAAGTACGTTACCAATCACTACAACAAAGGAAATCCGACTCGGACATTATTGTTTCCCGGAGAAAAAATTGAAGTGGAGGCCTATGTAAACCGAGATAACTTTGCTAAACACGAATTTTTTGTCAGAAAAAATGGGCAATATCTTCCTTTGAAAGAGGCTGTGCACTATGCCAATTCCAATAAAATTATTTTGATAACCCCTAATGAAATTCCTATAACCAATCTGTCATCAGGCACTGATTTTGAGTTTGTTATCAAATATGATAACCAAGAATATGCCTATCCGTTGGTAAATTCGGTGAATAGTTCGGTGAAGGTATACATCGCAAAGAAACCACAAATTACAGGGCTGTCAAAAGCCGTGGTTACACAGGAAGATAAACTTATTATTTATGGTAAGGATTTCTTTTATCCGATTACCAATAAAAGTACAAATAGCAATTTTGTACTTGAAAGTCATTCGGTATTATATGGTTTTATGGAAAACCAAAATAAAAAGTCGCATAAAGTTACTCTGGCACACGTAACCGAATTGGACGAACAAGGAAATATCGTTCTTAAAATAAGTCGGAGCTTGGTATCGGGGATAGAATATACACTTGGCATAAAAAATAATGTAGTAGGAGCAGAAGAGTTAGCTTTTTCGAACTTTAAATTTAAGCTCGAACTTCCTCAGCCTACGCACCCTACCATACGGATAGAGTCCGCAAAGATATATAACAATCAATATCCGTATTTTGCGGGTCAATTGGCTATCAAGTTTAATACTGATCCAACGAATATCAATATCAAAGAGATTGATTTCCCGGGTCATAAAATTACTAATTTTATTACTTATTCGGAGTCTAATACTATTATGACCAATAAGTTAACTGACCAGCAATATAATTATATTTACAGAGGGCACATTGACGGTTATGTTCTAATAGAAGATAACGGAAAAGAATATAAACTTTATTTTAAATTCACTCCATAAGGTTAGAAAATCACATAAAAACGTAAAAGAAACTATCCGAAAAGAATTATTTTGAATGAAATCAGAAATATAATCTATTAAAAGTAAATATATTATTTTTTGGTAAGCCATCGAAATTTTACTTTCTGGATAGTTTTTTTGTAAAAGTTGGTCAAACGAACAAGGTTAATTTATATATGAAATCCAAAAATACCTCGTTAGTTCCAGTAAAGCTCGTACTGTGAGGTATGTGATTTATCACACCAAAGTATTTCAGGTCGTGTTGTAAAAAGTATGATGGTAGTTCTGATTGTCAGGCTGAGCGAAGTC
>JAUMYH010000035.1 GCA_030528745.1 Bacteroidota bacterium | reverse complement strand
GTTAAGTCCTGATTGGTATCGTGATGATTTGGATCAACAGTATAATTTGGGCGTTGTATTGAAATATAATTTTTAAAAATTATCAATGAACAACAAGCAAATCAAATATGATAAGGCTTATCTTAAAATAGCCAAAGAGTGGGCAAAGTTATCCTATTGTAAACGCAAACAAGTAGGGGCTATCATCGTGAAAGACAGAATGATTATATCTGATGGATACAATGGCACACCCTCTGGATTTGAAAATTGTTGTGAAGATGAACAAGGCGTAACCAAATGGTATGTTCTTCATGCCGAGGCTAATGCTATACTAAAAGTTACCAATTCGACACAGAGTTGTAATGGAGCTACTCTTTACATCACTTTATCGCCCTGTAAGGAATGCAGTAAATTGATACATCAGGCGGGAATCAAAAGAGTGGTTTACATAGAGGATTATAAAGATACTTCGGGGGTGGAATTTCTTCTGAAAGCAGGGGTAGAAGTAGAACTGATGTCTAATTTGGAATAACGTGTCGAAAATTCGTACCATATACCTCCCTATCATTGTCAGTTTGTCAATAGCCATCGGTGTATTGGTGGGGGCTGTTTTGGATTTTCCAATAAATCAAGAATTATTTGTACAAAACAAAGCGGATTTAAAACTCAAAAAAATCATGTATCTTCTAGATAATGAGTATTATAGGAGTGTAGATACGGATTCTGTTTTAGATAATGTTATAGGAAAGGTACTTAAAGAACTCGACCCATATTCAGCTTATATCCCTTCGGACGATGTGGGTTCGCTTGAAGAGGAAATGAAAGGAAATTTTGTAGGTATAGGGGTCAATTTTTATTTGTTTAAAGATACCCTTACCGTAGTTAAGACAATTAAAGGAGGACCTTCGGAGATAGCAGGTATAAGGGCAGGAGATAGGATTTTGTATGTAGATAATGATACCGTATTTGGTAAAAAAGCCCATCAGCCCAATTTGATGTCTCGATTTAAAGGTAAACTTAATTCAAAGTTGCAACTGGTATTGTACAGACCGTCAGACAACAAACTCCATAAATTTGAACTGAAACGAGATTTAGTACCAATCAAAAGTATTGTAGCATCGTTTAAGCTCACCCAAGATATTGGTTATATCAAAATAAATAGATTTGCAGAAACGACAAACCGCGAATTCGACCAAGCCTTAATCAAGTTAAAGAATAATAATATCAGTACCTTAGTGCTTGATTTGAGAGATAATTCGGGCGGATATGTGGAAGCGGTTATAGAGATATTGGATCATTTTTTTGATGAAAATCAACTTCTGTTTACCAGCAAAAACAGATATGATGAACAGCAGGAATTTAGAACTACAGCCCAAGGAGATTTTAAACAAGGAAGTTTGTATGTGCTTATTAATGAGAATTCAGCTTCGGCAAGTGAAATAGTGGCAGGTGCAATACAAGATACTGATAGAGGGATAATTATAGGAAAGCGTTCGTATGGTAAAGGTACAGTACAAAAAGAAGTGTTGATGGATGATGGAGCTATTTTGAGGCTTACTGTGGCGGAATATTTTACACCATCGGGTCGAAGTATTCAGAAGGAAGAAAATCCGAACATACCTTATGATTTGATTCATCAAAATCTTAAAAACCAACACAATTCAGACCAAGAAGAATATTACACCAAAAACAATAGGGTTGTATATGCCAAAGGAGGTATATTGCCAGATATTCAGATAGATGATACTACTGAAAATCAGTCGGTTATTTTTATGATGCAGTCCGATTTGTTGATTAATTTTGTATTTGAAATAATTGACAATAACAGGGCTTTTTATCAAGATATATCTAAAGAACAATTATTTGCAAACTTGACAAAAAACGATTATTTTGTATTGTTTAATAATTATCTGAAAAATAAAAATATACATCTTTATTTGGAGAAAGATAAATCGTTAATCAGCAAGTATATTAAGGCTGAATTCTGCAGACAACTTTTTTCAGACCAAGAATATTACAGAGTGTTGCTCGATAATGATATAGCAATCGATAAAGTCCTTGAAGATTTGGAAAAAAGTGCCAAAGAGTAGGAGATTTACCATAAATCTGCAACAAATTTTAAATCAAAAAATTATAAACTTCTCCGTTTAAATTCGCTTAGAACAATCGAAGTAGCAGTGGCTACATTTAAGCTCTCGGTATGAGTGCCAAATCTAGGAATGGTGATTTTTTGATTGATAAGATGTTCAATCTTGGGCGAAATTCCATTAGCCTCATTTCCCATAACAATAATTCCTCTGTCCGAAAGATTCGATGTGTAGATATTATCGCCACTCAAAAAAGTTCCGTATATGTTATTTTTTTGATATTCAAGAAACTGTTCCAAGTCTACATAGTTGATATTAACACGCGTAATAGACCCCATAGTTGCTTGTAATACCTTAGGATTGTAGATATCAACTGTGTCGTAAGAGCATACCAAATCCTTGATGCCAAACCAATCACAAAGACGAATGATAGTACCCAAGTTGCCAGGGTCACGTATTTGATCAAGAGCAACAATTAGTCCTGAAGTATCGATAGGTTGGGGTTCTTTGATTTGAAAAACCGCCAAAGAATCTTGATTGGTACTAAGAGCTGATATTTTTTGCATTTCTGCAGGACTTATTTGGAATCGATTTGGAATGTTTTTGAAATTGTCCTTACAGGTATACAACTCTTCCAAAACCATATCCGATGACAAAAACTCATTAATGCTCTTCTGACCTTCAACAAAAAACAAATTGTGTTGTTTGCGAAATTTTTTTTGATGTAGACTTAATATTCGTTTGATTTGATTTTTTGTAATCATATAAAAATTGTATCTTTGAGCCTGAAAATGCTTTAAAGTAAATTTTGAAAAATTTTTCTGCAAATATACTACTTATTATTGGATTAGTTTTAATCCTTTGGTCTTGTAATGTGGTAAAGAAGGTTCCTGATGGGAAACAGCTTCTGACCCAGGCAGATGTACAGGTTAATGGCAAAAAAAATGGGTCAGATGAAGTGTTGGCACAACTGTATCAGAAGCCAAATACAACCCTGATGTCATATCCGTTGTGGTTGAATCTGTATAATTTGTCTAAAGACAATCCCATTGAAAAATACGAAAAATGGCTGGATAAAAAATCAGGCAGAAGAAAACTGTTTGTAGATGTATTGTCCGAAAAACAAGTAGAACGATTGGGGTATTCGTTTATCGTGTCAGGATATAGTAATCTTCTGAAAAGTGTAGGAGAAGCCCCTGTAATTTATGATAAAGAACGAACCGAGAAGAGTCTTGAAAAATTAAATAATTTCTTTTTCAATCAGGGTTATTTTAATGTGCATACTTCGTACAAGGTTGATAGTGTTGGTGTTAAGAAAAATAAAGTTACCTATTTGGTTGATACTAAAGAACCTTATATGATTGATAATATTAAGGTTAATATATCATCGGAGGTTTTGGATAGTTTGTATCGAACAGAGCAAAGTAAAACAAAAATTATTGCTGGGAAACAATTCGATAAGGCCGATTTAGATGCAGAACGTACTCGTATAACGCAACATTTCCGAAACAGAGGAGCTTATTACTTTCAGCAGAATTATATCAATTATGTCATTGATACAACCAGAGCTAGACATAAGGCCGATGTAGAGATGATTATTTTGAATCAAAATGTTCGTACAGATGATTCGATTTATACCAAGCCGTTTAATTTGTATAAAATAAGTGAAATTAATATTTTTACAACCAATCCTTATGACAAGAATAATGAGAAGATTATTGATAGCTTGAATTATAAGGGAATTAATATATACAGTTATGGTAAGTTGCGATTTAAGCCCAAAGCACTTACAGATCCTCTTTTTTTGAACTTGGACGCTCCATACGCGGATTTTAGAGACCAGCTTACCAGAAATTATATAAGCAACCTTAATATGTTTGGGTATCCGTCGATACAATATATAGAGGACAAATCAGACCCAGAGGGCAACTCGCTTATGGTAAATATTCGTCTGAATTCCCTAAAGCGTTATCGTTTTAGCCCTTCGGTCGATGTTACGCATTCTAATATTCAAGACTTTGGAATTGAGGCAAATGCGTCCTTGTCAATACGCAATATTTTTCGCGGAGCCGAGATGTTACAAATAGCCCTAAAGGGAAATGTAGGGTCTTCTAGAAAGTTGGCGAATCCAGATCAGGTGTTTTTTAATATATCAGAATATGGTGCTGACCTAAAATTGACACTACCGCGGATTTGGGCTCCTTTTAATACCGAAAAAATCATTCCTCGTCAGAGCATTCCCAGTACACTTATTACCTTTGGTATGTCTAAACAAGAAAATATAGGGCTTGATAAACAGAACCTTACGGGGGTAATAACCTACAATTGGCGACCATTCAAAGTTACTAATTCAGGAATGTATATCAAAACATTCAAAACAGATGTCATCAATCTGCAATACGTACGAAATACCAATGCTTCAAATTATTTTAACGTATATACCTCTTCGTACAATAGGCTTAACTCCATAGCATCACAATACGGAACTTCTCCTGAATATATAGATGCAAATGGTAATCTTACTCCCATAACAGGTACAGCAGGTTTTATAGACGAGGTTTTGAGCGGACAATCGTCAATACCTCCAAATTCGCCTGATTATAATGCCGTTAGGAGTATAGAAGAACGCCGTCAAAGGCTTACGGATAACAATCTGATTCAGTCTTCAAGTTTTACATATCAATTAACCAATAAGGTTAGGGTTACGGATTATTCGTTTTTTAACTTAAAAGCCAAAGTAGAAGTTGCAGGGTATTTATTCTCGTTATTTTCAGTTTTTAAAGATGAAAAAAATGAGAGAGGTAAATACGAATTTTTTGGTGTAGAGTACTCAGATTATCTGAAGTTTGAGGCAGAATATATAAAGCACTGGGAACTTAAAGTCGATAATATTTTAGCATTCAGATTTTTCGGAGGTATCGCAAAACCTTACGGTAATTCAACCAACATTCCTTTCTCTCGAAGTTATTTTGCAGGAGGCTCGAACGATATACGCGGTTGGCAAGCCTATAAGTTAGGGCCAGGAAAAAGCGATGCTCAAAATGATTATAACGAGGCAAATATGAAGCTGACAGCAAATGTGGAATACAGGTTTCCGCTAATGGGCAAACTGCATTCGGCCTTGTTTGTAGATGTAGGTAATATATGGAATGTGTTTGACGATACTTATGAGGAAGATTATAAATTTAAAGGTATAGAATCGCTTAAAGATGTAGCTGTAGCAACAGGGGTTGGATTCAGATATAATTTCGGTTTTGTAGTATTCAGAATCGATTTAGGATTCAAAACGTATAATCCAGCTAATAAAAGTCAGAAATGGTTTAAATACAACTTGAGTGAGTCTGTGTTGAATATAGGTATTAATTATCCGTTCTAATAAATAAATGTAGATGATTGATAAATAGTGATTTGGAAATGTGGTGTGGTAATTTTTTGTTAATCCTTTTATTGATTGGTTGTTTGTTAATGTTAAATTGTTAATTTTGTGGTAAATATATCAATTCTTATTTATGAATTATAGAAAAATAGTTTTAATGACAGTGTTGGCAATAGGTTCGTTAGGAGTAACTTATGGTCAGAAAAAACAAAAAAAAGAGGTTTTGTTTACTATCGGAAGTACACCGTATTATACCGATGAATTTAAACGAATTTATAGTAAAAATCTTGAATTGATAAAAGATGATTCGCAAAAAGATTTGGATAATTATCTGGATTTGTACTTGGCTTATAAACTCAAAGTAAATAAGGCTTACAAACTGGGGTTGGACAAAGACCCAAATCATATCAGAGAGCTTAACGGCTATAGAGAACAATTGGTTCAAAGCTATTTTGTAGATACGAAAGTAACACAGGAGCTGATAGAGGAGGCTTACCAAAGAAGTTTAAAGGAAATTAAGGCATCACATATATTGATTAGAGTTTCTGAAAATGTTGCTCCAGCCGATACGCTAAAGGCTTATCAAAAGATAAGTGATATTCGTCAAAAAATTATGAAAGGAATGTCGTTTGCTGATGCAGCTAAAGAGTATTCGGAAGACCCTTCTGCCAAAGAAAATTTGGGTGATTTGGGTTATTTTTCGGTGTTTAAAATGGTATATCCTTTCGAGTCAGCGGCTTACAATACGCCCAAAGGAGCAGTGTCTCAGCCAGTGAGGACGCAATTTGGGTATCATCTGATAAAGGTGGAAGATATTCGAAATAATAGAGGAGAGATTTCGGTGGCTCATATTATGTTGTATAAAAGTAAAGATGCCGTAAAACCAGAACAAATTAAGGAAAAGATTGATGCTATTTATGCCAAATTACAACAAGGTGAGCATTTTGGAGATATGGCGATGCAGTTTTCAGAAGACAAAAATAGTGCTGCTCTTAAAGGTGAATTGCCTAAATTTTCTTCAGGTATGCTGACGGCAGTAGAATTTGAAGATGCCGCGTTTTCGTTGCAAAATCCAGGCGATTATACCAAGCCTTTTGAAACCAAATTTGGTTGGCATATCATAAAACTCATTCAGAAACATCCTCCAAAAAGTAAAGAAGAGGCAAAAATTGACCTAGAAAATAGAGTGAAAAGAGACCAAAGATCCAAACAAATAGCCAATTCGATATTAGAAAAACTTAAAAAGAAATATTCGTATAAGGTGGATAATAAGGTAATGCAATCTGCCTTGTCTGAGATTAATAATTTATATTATACCGAACAATATAACCTGCCCGACAACCTGGATCCTTTTAATAAGGTGGTGTTGAGTATAGAGAAAAAAGATGTTAGTGCGATAGAATTGCTCAACTTTATTCAAAGAGAACAATCTCAATACAAAAGAATCGATAATATAGAGATTCTAAAACAACGAATAGCAGATGATTTTGTAAATGAAAATATAAAGAAGTATTATAAGGATAATCTTGAAAATGAGTATGAAGATTTTAAATATACCATTCAAGAATACAAAGAAGGACTACTTTTGTTTGATTTGATGAATAAAGAAATCTGGGAAAAAGCTAAAAATGACTCTTTAGGACAAGAGCAATATTATAACCAAAACAAACACAATTATATGTGGAATCAACGTGTAGATGCTATTGTAGCCTCATCAGTAATTAAAAGCTATGTAGAAAAAACACGTGAGTATTTTCTGCAAGGAAAGTCTGTAGATTTTATCAAAAAAGAACTTAATATAGACGATAAAATCAACATTATGATTGACCAGAAATTTTATGAAGAAAAAAGCAATGGCATACCAAAAGAATACAAATTAGCCAAAGGAGTGTCAGAGATATACGAGGAAGGCGATTATTATTATGTTGTAAATTCTAAAGAAATTGTACCTCAAACTCAAAAAACATTGGAAGAGGCAAGGACTAAAGTAATTAATGACTATCAACAATATTTGGAGCAAAATTGGGTTAATGAACTTAAGAAAGAACAATCGTATAAGATTGACCAGAAAGTGTTCAAAAAATTAAAAAAACAAATTAATAAATAAATATTGTTTTGAAAAAGATAATTTTAAGTATATCGACATTGTTATTGGTGTCTTGCAACTTTGGTTCAAAAAATCAATCAACCGATTCGGAAGTATTGGCTAGGGTGGGCGGAAAATATTTGTACGCCTCAGAGTTGAATGCTATTATACCTATCGGCAGCACATCTGAAGATAGTTTGATAATTAAGGCAAATTATATGAAAAAATGGGCAACACAAAATCTGCTTATTGAGGCATCTGAGGAAAAACTCTCAAGTGATAAAAAAAACGAATTTGAAGAACTCGTGGCTCAATACAAGGCTGATTTGTACATTAAAGCCTATTTGGAACACTTGGTTAAAGAACAAGTCGATACAGTAGTAACTACAGAGCAACTCAAAGCTTATTATGACCAAAACAAAGAACATTTCAAAACTACTTTAAAGTTAGTCAAAATTAGGTATATCAATGTTCCGAAACAGCATCAAAAAATAGATGAGATAAAACAAAAATTTATTAATTTTTCGAAAAATGATCAAAAAAATCTAGATACCTACTTGGTGCAATTCAATGGAGCTGCACTGAATGATTCTGTATGGGTCGATGTGCAACAAGTATATCAAAAAATACCTTTTATAAATCCAAAAAACGAGGCAAATTATCTACAACGTGCAGGAGTGTTTGAACATACTGAAGATGATAATTTGTATTTGGTAAAGGTAAATGCCGTGTTGCAGGAAAATGAAGTAAGTCCTTTCGACTATATACAAGAAACAATAAAAAATGTTATAATAAACAAACGTAAACAACAATTTATAGAAAAATTAGAACAAAATATATTAGAGGAAGCATTAAAGAATAAATCGTATGAAACGTATAAATAAAAAAAGTATTGTCGCGACTCTGTTGCTGTGTTGTGCAGGATTTTTACAGGCACAATTTACTCAAGCCAATACACCAAATACAGATTCGATCTTTTCTGATCGGAACATAATACCTAGATTTGATCCCAATAAAAGAATCGATGGGGTGGTGGCTATAGTGGGTGATCACGTGATTCTGGATTCGGATATTGACAAAACCTATCTTGAAATTGAGAGTAACAGAATCGATGTGTCGTCTATTAGTCGTTGTGAGATTTTGGGTAGTTTGATGGAAGACAAGTTTTATGCTCATCATGCCATACAAGATAGTATCACTGTTAATGATGATGAAATCAAATCATTAATGGAAAATGATATTGAATTTATGACACGCCAACTCGGCGGAATGGACAGGGTAATCAAGTACTATCGCAAAAAAAATGAAGAAGATTTTAGGGCAGATATGTTTGAAATCTTTAAAACCAATCAATTAACGCAACGTATGCGTAATAAAATTGTTGGAGATGTCGAAATTACACCAGAAGAAGTAAGGCAGTTTTTTGTTAAAATACCAAAAGATTCGTTGCCTGTTTTTGGTGTAGAATTGGAGGTGGCACAGATTATATTAGAACCTAAAATATCAGCAGACGAACGTCAGAAAGTAATTGACAAACTCAATGAAATCCGTGAAGATGTGCTTAATGGCTCGAGCTTTTTTAGTAAAGCAGTACTGTATTCGGAAGATCCAGGAAGCAAATCTAATGGGGGGTACTACAAAATCAATCGCAAATCGCCAATGGTCAAAGAGTTTAAAGACGTAGCATTTAGCCTTCAAGAGGGCGAAATTTCTAAACCTTTTGAAACCGAATTTGGCTATCATATCATTATGCTTGAAAAAATTAAGGGTCAAGAACTCGAATTGCGACATATTCTGATTATGCCCAAAGTAACAGAGGTTGCCCTTAAAGAAACCAGAGAAAGAGCAATTAACTTACGTGAAAAAATTGTAAGTGGTGAGATTACATTTGCCAATGCTGCACGTTCTGAATCTGACGAAAAAGAAACCAGAGCCAATGGGGGGATATTGATTAATCCTCAGACACAGGATACCCGTTTTGAGCTTACAAAGATGGATCCTGCTCTGTACTCGCAAATATCAAATCTTAAAGATGGCGAAGTATCCTTGCCATTGATTGATCAAACACAAACAGGTATGCGTAGGTACAAACTCATTACCATAACCAACCGTTACGAAGAGCATCAGGCAGATTATTCTTTAGACTACACAAAGATAAAAGAAATGGCATTGCAAAATAAACGACTAGAGGTAATAAAAAAGTGGTTCGATGAAAAAATGCCCGAGACCTATATCAATGTAGATGCTTCGTATAAAAATTGTAAATTCAAAAATAATTGGCTTCAAAGATAGATTATGTCAGATATAAAAGCAATAGAACAACTTGTTGAGAAACAAAAACAACTCAAACAAGAGGTAGGAAAGGTAATTATCGGTCAGCACAAGGTTGTCGATCAGGTAGTGTTGAGTATTTTGGCTGGAGGTCATGCACTACTAGTCGGAGTACCAGGATTGGCAAAAACATTGATGATAAACACCATATCACAAGCCTTGGGGTTGGATTTTAAGCGTATTCAGTTTACACCAGATTTGATGCCTTCCGATATATTGGGGAGTGAGATATTAGACGAAAACAGAAACTTCAAATTTATAAAAGGTCCTGTATTTGCCAATATTATTTTGGCTGACGAAATCAATAGAACTCCGCCCAAAACACAGGCTGCCTTACTAGAGGCAATGCAGGAAAAAGCCGTAACTGTAGGAGGTGTACATCACAAATTACAATTGCCCTTTTTTGTGTTGGCCACTCAAAACCCTATCGAACAGGAAGGAACTTATCCACTGCCAGAGGCACAGCTCGATCGATTTATGTTTGCCATAAAACTAGAATATCCCACTTTTGAAGAAGAGGTACAGGTAGTGAAACAAACCACCACAGATGCCAAAATAGAGATAAAACCATTATTTACAGCTCAAGAAATTGTTGAATATCAGCAACTTATACGAAGAGTACCCGTTGCAGACAACGTAATAGAATATGCGGTAGGGCTTGTAAATAAGACAAGACCTAAAGGAGCTATGAGTACCGATTTTGTGAATAATTATCTCGATTGGGGTGCAGGACCTAGAGCATCGCAAAACTTGATACTAGCTGCAAAGACGAATGCTGTAGTGAATGGTAAGTTTTCTCCTGATATTGAAGATGTTAGAGCTGTATCAGAAGGGATATTACGACACCGAATCGTAAAGAATTATAAAGCAGAAGCCGAGGGTATTTCCGAAGAAGATATAGTCCGAAAATTGTTGTAAAATAATAATCCCCCTCTTTAGTCATGAGGGGATTTTTCTTGGATTAAAATTTATCGATGATGGTAGGGTTCGTTACGCAAGATGGTAAAAGCCCTATAGATTTGCTCAACACAAAAAATCCGTACCATTTGATGAGAAAAAGTCATTCTAGAAAGGGATATTTTGTCATTGCTTTTGCTGTAAATTTCCTCCGAAAATCCGTAAGCTCCCCCTATAACAAAAATCAGATTTTTGATTCCAGAATTCATCTTTTTTTGTAGGTATTCTGCAAATTCCATACTGTCAAATGTTTTTCCTCGTTCGTCTAGTAGCACAACAAAATCCGCAGAATTGATTTTTGATAAAATGAGTTCGCCTTCTTTTTCTTTTTGTTCATTTTCAGATAAATTTTTAGTATTTTTGATATTAGGAATCACCTCAATATCGAATCGAACATAGTGAGAAAGACGTTTGCTGTATTCTTCGATAAGATTCTGAATGTTTTTATCTTCAGTTTTTCCGATTATTATTAATTTAATATTCATAAAAGCAAATATAAATATTTTTGCATTTATACAAAAGAGTGTAGCTTTGCATAAAAATAAAAATTGTTGAAAAAGATAGAAGTTTGTGTCATAGGATCAGGAAATATTGCTGTCCATCTGATTAAAAATATCCAGCGTATATCAGCCTTTGCTCTTGTTGGGGTTTTTGCTCGAAAATCGGATAGTATAGCATATTTAGTAACTACTGATTTGATTTACAATAGGTTGGAGGATTTGCCTTATGCCGATTTGTACATCATAGCCGTATCGGACGATGCCATATCAGAGGTGTCTAATGCGTTAATTTTTTCAGGAAGATTCGTAGTTCATACCTCAGGTACACAATCTTTGGATATTTTGTCGTCCAATAACAGAAGAGGAGTTTTGTACCCTTTACAAACTTTTTCAAAATCCAAAAATATCAATTTTAGAGAAGTACCTTTGTTTGTAGAGGTTGAAAATGAACAAGATAGCCTTTTATTGACAAAAGTTGCAGGTTTGCTTTCAGATAATATTTATCCGTTAGATTCTCACAAACGAAAAGCCTTGCACGTGGCGGCGGTTTTTTCGAGTAATTTTGTTAATTATTTGTATGGAATAGCGCATCAGATTCTTGATGACAACCAATTGTCTTTTGAGGTACTTAAGCCATTGATAAAAGAAGTGGCAGACAAGGTACAAGAATTATCTCCCGAACAGGCACAAACAGGACCTGCACGTCGTGGCGATTATCAAACTATAGCATCGCATCAACAATTTTTGGAATTTAATACTAAATTTGCCGAGATTTATAAATTATTGTCGAATTCTATTTTAGAAAAATATGGAAAATTATAAAGTAATCATGAATCGTATAGACACCTTTGTATTTGATGTTGATGGTGTTCTGACTAACGGATTGGTACATGTAACTCCTGAAGGAGAAATATTGCGTATTATGAATATTCGCGATGGTTTCGCTATAAAGGCAGCCGTAGAATCAGGATATAATGTGTGTATTATATCTGGTGGAAAAAATGAAGGAGTACGCAAAAGGCTTGAAAATCTGGGGGTTAAACATATTTATTTGGGTTCGCCCGACAAAGTAGCAACTTTTAAAGAATATATTCAAGAAAATAATATCAATCCTCAGAATGTGCTTTATATGGGCGATGATATTCCTGATTATAATGTCATGCAACTTGTAGGACTGCCAACTTGTCCTGTTGATGCCGTAGCTGAGATTAAAAATATATCCAGATATGTATCGCACAAAAAAGGCGGAGAAGGTGCTGGTAGAGACGTGATAGAGCAAACCATGAAGGTTCAAGGAAAGTGGAATTTAGAATTTGACGGAAAGCATAATTAATATGACATTGTGTCTGAATTGCCGAATTTGGTACACTTTTAATATATTGTATTTGGTAATAAATCGAAGTTTTTATGGATACTAATGATAAACAACAAGAAGTTGAACAAGAACTAAATAAAGAACAACAACCAGAAAATGTTGAGAATACGCAACAAGATGAATTAGCAAAAGAAAAAGATAAATTCTTGCGATTATTTGCCGAATTCGAAAATTATAAAAAAAGAACCTCAAAAGAACGTCTAGAGCTTTTTAAAACCGCAGGGCAAGATGTGTTACAAGCAATGTTGCCTGTACTTGATGATTTTGATAGAGCAATGGTGCAAATTAACAAATCGGAGGATAAAAATTTGGTGCAAGGTGTTGAGCTGATTTTTAGTAAGTTTAAAGATGTATTGGTGTCAAAAGGTCTGGAAGAAGTACAGATTCAAAAAGGAGATGTCTTTGATGCAGATTTTGCAGAGGCTGTAACCCAAATTCCAGCTCCTTCAGATGATTTGAAAGGAAAAATTATTGACGTAGTAGAAAAAGGCTATAAATTAGGCGATAAAATCATTAGATATCCAAAAGTGGTTACAGGAATGTAACTATTTGTAGATAAATAAAATAGATATGAAAAAAGATTTCTATGATGTACTCGGTGTAGGTAAAAGTGCAACAGCCGAAGAAATAAAAAAGGCTTATCGCAAAAAAGCAATTCAGTATCACCCCGATAAAAATCCTGGCGATAAAGAAGCAGAGGAAAATTTTAAATTAGCTGCTGAGGCTTACGATGTGTTGAGCGACCCTGATAAAAGAGCCAGATACGATCAATTTGGACACGATGCCTACCAAAATCAAGGAGGTTTTGGAGGAGGAGGCATGAATATGGACGATATATTTAGTCAGTTTGGCGATATATTTGGTAGTGCTTTTGGGGGTGCTTTTGGAGGTTTTGGTTCCAGAGGTGGCGGTTCGCCAAGAGCTAAAGGAGGAAGTTTGCGAATTAAGGTAAGGCTTACCCTAGAGGAAATTGCCGCTGGAGTGGAAAAAAAGGTAAAGGTAAAACGAAAAGTTAAAGCTCCAACCACTACCTATAAGGCGTGTCCTACCTGTGGAGGAAGAGGGCAGATTAGTCGTGTGGCAAATACCGTGTTTGGACAAATGCAAACAGTAGTGCCATGTAATGCCTGTGGAGGTAGTGGAGAGGTAGTAAACCAAAGAGCAAATGGTACGGATAGCTATGGAATGTTGGCAGAAGACGAAACCGTATCAATAAAAATTCCTGCAGGTGTATCAGAAGGAATGCAACTTAAGGTTACTGGAAAAGGTAATGATGCACCAGGAAATAACAGTATACCAGGCGATTTGATTGTGGTAATTGAAGAAATAGAACACGAAACCCTTAAGCGTGAGGGCGAAAATCTACATTTTGATCTGTATATTTCTTTCGCAGAGGCGGCTTTAGGTACATCTAAAGAAATTGATACCGTAAATGGAAAAGTAAGAATCAAAATAGAAGAGGGTACACAGTCAGGCAAAATACTCAGACTCAGATCTAAAGGTATTCCGAATCTGAACGGATATGGCTCTGGAGACATGCTAATTCATGTAAATGTATGGACTCCTAAAAAATTAACCAAAGAACAAAAGACCTTTTTTGAAAAGAGTATGAATGACGAAAACTTTGTTCCCAAACCTGAAAAATCAGATAAAAGTTTTTTTGAAAAAGTAAAGGAAATGTTTTCATAGTGAATAAAAGGGCTTCAGCAAAAATGAAGCCCTTTTGTTTTTGATTTATTGAACCTCAATCTCTATCCAAACTACATTTTGGTTTCCAGATTTGTCAATTGCATATACCCCAAAATGATAATGTCCCGATTGGATTCCACTTGGGATGTTGATATCCAAATGCTCTTGAGCGTTTTTTCCTGATAATGAACCAGAAAATTCGTAACTCCAAAAGCTGTGTTTGTCGTGTGTATGTCCGTCAGCCGAATGAATATCCACTTTGTACGATGCCAATTCTTGATTATCAGAAAATTTTAGGTCGGCATGTATATCCGAACCTGAAGCAAAACTAGCCTCATCGGCAGGAGATACAATAGTAATTGTAGGTTTTTCGGTGTCTGGAGTTGTACCATTGTCGTTGTTGCACGAAGCAAATGTCATTGTCAAAATTGCAGTTAGGCTGTAAATTAAATTTGTTTTTTTCATTTTTGATTATTTTTAAATTATTATAATTCTGTTTGTATTAAGGTTGTTTTTTGTCTTGTAAAAATAGGGAGAGCCTTTGTTGTAAATATGTTTTCCAATATGTAAAAACAAGTATAACTTGAATAGTCGTATTGTGGCAAAATAGCAAAATACACAACTAAGCATTGGAAATATAGGATAATGCAAACAAAAAATAGCGGTATTTTTGAGTAAATAATTCATTTAAAATTGGTATTGAATAACAAATTGTATATTTCTGCTAGGTTCAGGAATGTTTAGGGTTCTGTAATAACTGGTGTGATTAAAATATTTGGTATTGAATACATTCTGAATGTTTAGAGTAAATGTTATCTGATGTTTGTCCAAATTAATATGATTGTTAATGCCACAGCCGAACAAAATAGATGAGGGCGTTTTAGCCTCGTTGAGTGCTACGTTGTTCTGAGGGGCGTAATATTTTGTATCGACATATATTTGGATATTATTTTTTTTACGAAATAACACTTTGTCAAAATTGTAATTGAATCGTCCAAAAACATTTAAAGCAGGAGTAAATGGTAGTGGGAAATTATTGTTAAGTTGTTTGTTGTAAATGTATTCCCCTGAAAAGATAAATTCAAAGGGTTCTAAATCAATATTTCCGTTGAGCTCTAATCCGCTTGATAAGGCTCTGGCTTGGTTGTATTGATAGATTTGCCCTGAATGAGGTAGTATCGAGAATGTTCCAGTTGGGTTCAAATAAATGTAATTGCTGAAATAATATAAGTAAGGATTTACCTCTAACAGTATTCTGTTGGAACGATATTCGGTATTGAGGTCAAATAGGATTCCTTTTTCATTTTCTAAATCAGGATTTCCCTTTTCGTGCCTAAAAGCTCCGTGATGAATACCGTTTACGCCCAATTCGATAGCTGTTGGATTCCGAAGTACACTGCCTATAGTTAGCTGACTTTTTAGTCTGTTTGTAATCTGATAATCAAGGGCTATTTTGTAATTAATATTCTTAAATTTTCTTTTTAAATCATTGCTTCGGAGGGCATATTCTTCGGCCTGAGCGGCACTATAGTTAGAAGTCAGAAGATAATCGTACAGGTTTTGGTCGTACATTTTACTGATTTTTAACCCTACATAATCATATCTTAATCCTGATACAAAAGATAGCTCAGGGGTAATATTAACTTGATACAAAGCATAAATTCCAAGATTATGTTTGTCGTATTTGGGCAAGAAAAAACTATATCCTTTGATGTCGTTAGATAGTATAGAAAACTGTCCGCCAATGTTAAGGGTCTGATTATCATTGATTAAAAGCTCGTAGTTAAGATTGCTGTTGAATGATTTTAATCTAAAACCCAGCTCGAGACTTGGCTCGTCAGCAGGAGGGAGTTGGTTGGGGTAATGGGTGTGGAATAGGCTCATCTCGTTACGTTCATTTCTTTGAAAACTATTTTCAAGATGTAATTTTGAATGGTTAAATGTATATTCAAATTCATGTTGTAACATACTGTGATTGGTTGCCTGATACGGATATGCTACATTGCGTTTGTTATAATCATCTTGTAATCGTTCCATGTTTGGGATACCATGACTTCCTGGGTAAAATCCTGATTTTGAATAGTTGTGCGAAATGCTGAATATAGATTTTACTCTCGGATTAACATAACCTATTTGTCCAAATATATTGGCTTGAGTACCAGCTGTATTTTTGAGGTATTTGTCTTGTAATGGAATTTTTCTGGTAAGATAAACAATCGTATCTGTAGTGGTTTTAAAATCAGCAAAATCCAAAAAGGAGAGTTTTATCTTATAAAAAATATTGTTGTTTCTTTTTTTATAATCGGCAAAGCCACCTATGGTCTGGTTGATACTCCGACCGATTAGTGATAATTTAAGATTTTCGGTATGTTTTTTAGGAATGCTGTTGTTATGTGTTATCAATACGCCTCCTATGGCATCATTGCCGTATTTGATGGCAGCCCCCCCTTTGATAAGGGAAATTTTTTCCACCGAGAAAGCATCGATTTCTAATCCGTGGTCTACTCCCCATTGTTGCCCTTCGTGTTTACTGGTATTAATCAGCACTACAGCCCTATGCAATCCAAATCCTCGAAGTATAGGTTTGCTCAGTGTTGCTCCTATATTTTGACTATTAATGCCCGATATATGTTCTAAACTTTGCATTAATGAACCTCCAAAATTTTGCTCGATATATTCAGATTTGACCGAGTTCTGTTTGTATATTCTTTGCTCAATGAGTACAGAAGTTATATTTTGGGTGCTATTTTCCAAGTTAATTTTTAAATGGGTATCTTCATTAAGATAGATGAATTTGCTGTATTTTTTAAATTCTAATCCATTGATTTCTAATGTGTAATTGTCCGATGGAAGGTTTTCGAACCGAAACATTCCCTCTGCATTACTAATGGTGTGTTTGTTGGCGATAGAAACCAAAATACCAGCAAGTTCGTTATTACAAGCATCATAAATTACACCAGAAATATTGTGTTGTGCCGATAAATTAAAGATAAAACATATCCACAAACATAGAAATGTTATGCTCCTCATAAACGTTTTGTTTTGAATTTATTAATGTTGAAAAAAATAATTTGGAGCGATTAATATTTGTTATTCAAAAAGTATCACGATACCATTTGAAGTCGAATAAAGAACTTCATTGACTCAAGCATACAAGTTATTTTCTATCCTAAAATAATGAATTTCTGTAAATTGAACGAAATAGGATAGTGCCTAAGTGGTTGAAAAAGCGTCTTTTTACAAATAATAATCAACAAATAGCATAGCTTATTCAAAAATGAATAAACTATAGCTTCTTTAAATTATTTATTAAAGTAAAACATTAAAAGAGGGAGGAGCCCGTAAGGAAAAAATAAATAAAATGGCGTTTTTGAAGTTAATCGTTACGCCAAAGTCCCTGTAGTGATAATCAATAAACCAATTAACAGGCGTAAACACCTCCTGATTGGTATCTGTAAAATGAAAAAGCGTAAATTCGCACAAATCACAATCAGCCTCCTGGTGGTCATCACAATCATCGTGATGATGAGAGCAATGAGCGTGGTCGCTGGTGTGTTGTAAAAAATGGGTAGACTTTAGACCAATAGCAGTCAGAAATACCACAACAAAAAAGAGGCTGTATGTTCGGATAAACTTTCTCAAAACTGTATAATTGGTCTTTTGTAAAAAAGAAAAAACTACCTTGTATAGGTAAGGTAGTTTAGTTAGAGCCTCCAGAGGGATTCGAACCCACGACCCCGAGATTACAAATCACGTGCTCTGGCCAACTGAGCTATGGAGGCGTTGCTCTTTCAATTCGAGTGCAAAGATACGCAAAAAAAAATACAATGCAAGTGTTTAAGCAGTTTTTTTTTATAAAAATGTAATTTTTTTTGGTTTGTTTGTGTATATTGTTGATTATTAGTGTTTTGGTGTAAGGGATATTTTTTTGTTTTTTCATCGTTTAATTTGGGTTTTTTATAAAAATCGTATCTTTGTTACTATAAAAACGATTAATATATGGTGCAATTAGAGTTAGCAGAACAACAATTTTTGAGTTGGAAGGGTGTTCCGTTTGAAAAAAAACAACAATTATGTCTGAATTTGGCTCAAATATTAAGAGAAAACAAAATTGAATATGCCAAAATAATTACGAAAGAGGTACGCAAACCAATTTCTCAGGCTATAGCGGAGGTGGAAAAATGTGCGTTTTTGGCTGATTATTATGCTCAAATTGAAAATGTACTCCAACCCAAAGATATTGAATCCGATTTTGGAATCAGTCGTACTTACAACGAACCGATGGGAGTAATACTGGGGATTATGCCGTGGAATTTTCCGTTTTGGCAGGTTATCCGTTTTGCTGTGCCTACCATTTTGGCAGGAAATACCGTTTTGTTCAAACATGCCGCTATTTGTCAGCAGAGTGCTGCTGTTTTAGAGGAGGCGTTTTTAAAATCTCAATTTCCAAAAGGCGTATTCACTCATATTGAAGCAGATTACAATCAGATAGAAAAATTATTGGCTCATCCGCAAGTAAAGGCAGTAAGTTTAACAGGAAGTGAAAAGGCAGGAAGCATAGTGGCTCAATTGGCAGGTAAAAATATTAAAAAATCATTGTTGGAACTCGGAGGAAATGATGCTTTTATTGTTCTTGCAGATGCAGATTTGCCTCAAGCGGCTCAAATAGGTGCGTACTCAAGGCTGCAAAATTGTGGTCAAACCTGTATTGCTGCCAAAAGATTTATTGTACATGAATTAGTAAAAGATGAGTTTATTGCGTTGTTTGTTGATGAATTTTCAAAATACTATCCTGCCAATCCTTTTGACGATGATACCATTTTGTCGGGAATGGCAAGGAAAGATTTAGCCGATGAACTTCAGGAGCAGTATCATACAGCCATCAAACACGGTGCCTCGATAATCAAACCTTTGGAAAGGATTTCCGAAACGGAATTTGCTCCAGGAATCTTATTAACGACAGAAACCAATCCGATTCTGAATCAAGAAGTATTTGGTCCCTTAGCTTTTGTTATCGTGGCTGACAATGATGCTCACGCTTTGCAAATAGCCAACAATACAGAATTTGGATTAGGAAATGCTGTTTGGACAAATAATAGGGAAAAGGCAATGTTTTTTGCACAACATCTTCAATCGGGGACAGTAGCCATCAATTCGATGACCAAATCAGACCCAAGATTGCCTTTTGGAGGTATAAAAAAATCAGGATATGGGACAGAATTGTCTGTCGAAGCTTTTAAAGAATTTACTTTCGTAAAAACCATAGTCGGAAATATATAATTATTTATTTCAAAAATAAATTAAGGAAGTTGTTGTAAATATATTTGTATTTTTATTTTAAAATGAATACATTTGTTATGATAGTAAAGTTAAAAACTCAAAAAATAATTAAATTATGAAAAAAATAGTTGTATTCTTGTTTGTTTTGATTTCGACAGTAGGTTTTAGTCAGAAAAATAAAAAAGAAACCATTACCGATAATGGTAATATTCAGCTTCAGGATAGAAAGGTTGGAACTTATACCAAAATTAATAGTACAGGAAGTTTGGATATTATACTTATAGAAGGTCAGGTGGGAGATGTTCAAGTGAAGGCATCAGACAATATTTTGGATTGTATACTCACTACTGTTCAAAAAGGCGAATTAACCGTTACCCTTGATTCTAAATACAATTATACTTTTAGAAATGAGGTGGTAGTTTATGTGCCTGTTGATAAAAATTTGAATAAAATAAGTCTTTTAGGAGCTGGAAATCTGACTTGTGATTTTAAATTAGAGGTAAGTGATTTATCTTGCGAACTTAAGGGAGCGGGAAATTTGAAGATGGATTTGAAAGCCGATAAATTAACTCTTGAGTCAAAAGGTGCTAGTGATGTTGATATTCGTGGGCATGTAACCAATTTGGATGTTGAAATATTAGGTGCTGGGTCAGTAAATGCCAGTAATCTTAAAGCTAGAAAAGCCAAAATTGTAGCAAGAGGCTCTAGCGATGCTAGTTTCTATGTCTATGACAAAATTACTGCCAAGATGAATGGTGCTGGAGTTATGACCATTTTTGGAAACCCTAAAAATAGAGATGTCGTAGTGTCAGAGGCAAGTGAAGTGGTGTTCAAATAGCAATTTGGATATAATCTATTGAGTATGCGATTATATTGATTGTTGTATTATTCTTTTAAGATATTTAACCCATATTCTTAACCAACGGTTGTCTTGCCAATTTTTGGCAAGACAACCGCTATATATTGAGCATTTTTGGAAATAATGTCTTTGATTTGTATCATTGTACTCAAACCAATGTTGGAGAAAATTTTACAGACAAACCAAAATGATTTATCAATAATATGTAGGATTTGCCCTTAAGTATCAGTTTAGTAATCAATAATAGAGGAACTTTTTTAAAAATTTTATTATAAAAAATTGTTTTTTGAAAATGATTTTTATAGATTTGTCTTTTAAACTCCAAAATAATACGAGGCCTATGTAGCAAAAGTACTTTTTAGATAGAAAGAATGTAATACTAAAAGGTATTGTTATGAATACAGATGTTCAAATAACGGATTCAGTTCTTGTTGCCAAATATATTAAAGGTGATGAGACAGCTTTGGCTACGCTTATAGATAGATACCAATCTAAGATTTATCGTTTTATCTATTCAAAAGTGGGCGATAGGGAAGTGTCAGAAGATATTTTCCAAGATACTTTCATAAAAGTAATCAATACATTAAAGTCAGGGGCTTATAACGAGGAAGGAAAGTTCTTGTCGTGGGTGATGCGTATAGCTCATAATTTGGTAGTAGATTATTTTAGGAATTCTAAAAAAATTCCGATTCAGCGTGATACAGAAGAGTTTTCGATGTTTTCTATTATAGCTGATGAAGTACCTAATATCGAATCTAAATTGATAGATTTACAGATAAAATCCGATTTGGAACGATTAGTTGAAGAATTGCCCACAGAGCAAAAAGAGGTGTTGGTAATGCGTATATATCAGGATTTGTCTTTTAAGGAAATATCTGAAATAAAGGGAATTAGTATCAATACTGCTTTGGGCAGAATGCGGTATGCCTTGATGAATATACGCAAACTAATCGAAAAAAATAAATTAATTTTGTCTCAATAGTAATAATTAAGCCAGAGTTACGTTCATTATAATAACTAAATTTATTTATATGGATAAACTCTACTCAAAAGAAAAAGATTGGTGTCAAGAATTAAGACCAAAACAAAAAACTATTGATTTTTTATTGTGTTATTCAAAATCGGTAAAGATTGTGCACACTAAAAAAAGAAAGTATAAGATTCATTTGAATTAGAATTTGTTCAAAACTGCTATTTTTTAGCAGTTTTTGTTTTTTTATAGTTATCCTATTTGTAAAATAGATTATTTTTGTTTTTTAATTTTTTAGAACATAGAATGAATTTTTCATATTTTGTGGCACATCGGATTATTTTCAGAAATACCAATCAAAAAGGTGTCTCTCAACCCATTATAACCATTGCAGTATTGGCAATAGTTATCGGTGTTCTGATGATGATTATTGCAGTGGCTACAGGTATAGGTCTTCGTGAAAAGATAAGAGAAAAAATAGCGGCATTTAATGGTCATATTATTGTTTCTAACTTTGATAACAACCAGTCCGATGTAAGCATAACACCAATTGATAAGCATCTGCCAGTATTTGAAGATATTACTCGCACCAAAGGAGTTAGGCATTTACAAGCAGTGATTACAAAGGCAGGTATTATTCGTACAGAATCTGATTTTGAGGGGTTTATATTAAAGGGAGTGGGGCAGGAATACGATTTTAGTTTTCTCAAAGAATATCTTGTTCAGGGTAATATTCCGATATTGAATGAGCAAAAAGAGAATGCTCAGGTGTTAATTTCGGAATATTTAGCCGATAGAATGCAGCTTGAATTGGGAGATAAGTTTACAACCCATTTTCTAAAAGAAAATCCACAAGAAAAACCCAATCTAAGACAATTTGAAATTGTAGGAATATACAATTCTGGATTTCAGGATTTTGACAAAAATTTTATTATTGGAGATATTCGACATATTCAAAAGATGAATCGTTGGTCAGAAAATCAGGTGGGTAATATTGAAGTTTTTATTGATGATTTTGAACAAATCAGCAATAAAGGAAATCAAATTTACGAAATGATACCTCATTTTTTAGATGCTCAAACTATTGAGGATAAGTATTTTACTATTTTTGAATGGCTCAAAATCACAGATTCAAATATTTATCTGATAATAACTTTGATGTTAGTTGTAGGAATTGTGAATATAACAGTGGCTTTGTTGGTTCTGATACTGGAACGTACTTCAATGATTGGAATCCTCAAAGCATTGGGTGCAACCAACTGGCAGATTCGCAAGATTTTTTTATATAATGCACTCTATCTGATAGCTAAGGGCTTGTTGATAGGCAATGCCATAGGTTTGGTATTTTTGTTTTTACAAAAGTATTTTGCTCCAATTAAGCTCGATCCCAAGAGTTATTATGTAGACAAAGTACCAGTGTATATACATATTGACTATTTTGTATATATAAATGTTATGGTGGTTGTTATATCGTTAATAGTGCTGCTAATACCGTCGTATGTTATAACCAGAATATCACCTGTTAAGGCGATTCGTTTTGAATAAAAAGCTGTCCAAAAAATTATCGGACAGCTTCTCTTTTTTTACTTAAAAAATTGATTATTATGACATTAAGAGCCCAGGTACAAATACAGTACAGGAGTTCCATCGTCTTCATAGCCCTCAATTTGGAATCCTTCAAAGAAGATGTGGTCGCCCAATTCTTTGTTTTGAAGGCAGTTATGTATATGAAATAAGAGTTCTAAAGCACCAAAATTGTTGTTGTCGCCAGTTGTAAACTCGGCAATGATATTGGCCTGATACATTCCGTCTTCGCTGTTTTCTGGAGCAAAAACATTTTCAGGATTTTCAACCAATCGTTCTATAGAGAATAAATCCTTTTCGCTTTTAATCCAAGCCTCATAAATAACCTTTATTTTGGTGGTATTAAAAATTGTAGCGAAGGGATTGAAGTATTCCAAATCTTGACCAATCTCGTTGTTATATTGGCGTACATCCTCCCAAAACTGCATCAGCCCTGTATAATTGGTGTGGTTAAACGCCCACGCAATATCATCTAGTGCACCATTATTTTCATTAGCCTGATAATCAGGACATACATTCGGACGATTGACATCAATCACAGGAGGATATGGGATGTCCTTTTCTTCAAAAAGCTCAAGAATACTCTCGGCAGAATGGTCTAATTTGAAAAGTGTTTCTTGCTCATACAGTGCTATTAAGGTGAAGAATTGTACCTCGCGTCCTGATGGAAGTTTGGCTAAAGCATTTTCGTTATTTTTGTCGTCCGTTCCAATAAGCATAAAACAATCGAACTGAGTTCCCTCTAAGTAATCTCCAGTAGGGATAGTGTGTCCCCAGCCCAAGTAGGTTTGTTGTTCGATAGGTAGTCTTGATAAAATTTTGAGCCAACGAATAGGCCAATAATCTTTTTCTTCCTGACTGTTGATGTTCCAATCGGCAGGAAGATGAATGACTAATTCGGCATTCTTTGCTCCTTCGTACCATTCAGGCACATTCATATCATAAGCCCCCATTCCTCCAGTTACCAAAGTGTAATAATTCCGCTCTGGAGTAGGTTTTATTACATATATATCACAATGAATATCTGGCGATACAAGTTCGTGAAATACATCTTCGAATTTGCCTAATTTCTCCGAAATGTATTGCTCCAATGCTATTTGTTCGCCTTCTTCGTAATAAGCAGGTTCAAACGAATTGTTGTAAGTGTTGTTGGCGAACATCATAGAGTTGAATTCTTCACTGTAAGTGATGTTTCCGTCAACAATACTATTGATAGTATTGTACAACCACATCCAAAGGCTTTGCTCTACATAATCAATAAAATAATTCTCTAGCGATGGATTTGGTGCTATACTGATGAGTTGTCCAAAATCATCTTTTTCAATAGGGTCAAAATCAAAACACAAAAATTCCTCAATACCTTGGTCGTTGGTGCGAACCATAAAAGGAATCCATTTTTTACTAAAAAGCTGATTTTTAATAATATCATCATCTAAAAAATCTTCTTCCGAAATCAATATGTCCTGCCAAGAATCTCCATAATTATCTTTTACAAAGTTCAACCATTTTTGTTGTATGCCTTCTATTTCGGAAAGGGCAACAAAGCGTTGCGAATTGTTGAAAAACAAAACACTATTGTCCGATTGACCACTAAAAGTTTTGTGCAATGTACGGAAATGTTCTGGTAATTTGACTCCTATTTTTTGCTCAAAGGCATCTAGTTCAGCGTCCGTTACTCCTGCTCCTAAAACTTCAATTAATGGTGTAGCATTTTTTTGTAATCCTTTGTAAAATAATTCAAGTAAAAACTCAAATTTGAGTTCGCCTTTAGGAGCTACTTCAGTAGGTTTGATACCTTTTTCTTCGGCAATTATCAGATACGAATACAATTCTTCGCCGTTGCTTTCCTTGGTTTGCGAAAGGTGTTCTTTGGCTTTTTCGATATTATCCAAAAAGAAGTACGCATACCCGATGCGATAATTCCAACTTTGCGGATTAATATCGTCTTTGATATAATTGAAAATGCTCACAGCTTTTTTCAGGTATTCACGATTTTTTTCTGTAGGTTCAAGCCAGTAAAGGTTATTGTAAGCACGTCCGAGTTCGCTTAATACAGCAGGAGTTTTATCCTCTACAGGCAAGTCCTCAACAAATTCAATTATGGCCGAAATTTTGTCATCATTGTCCCACTTGTCAATTTTTGCCAAGATTTGTTTTTCTGTCATTTGATTTATTTTTGATTTTTAATTAATATATTAGATAATTGCTTTCGACAAATATCCTATTTAGGCAAAGATACAATAAAAGATATAAATTAGTAGCAAGAAATTAGATGTTTGTTAAAAACTTAGATTCAACCCCCAAGTGCAATTTTTTATGCCACAAATTTATAAAAT
>JAUMYH010000112.1 GCA_030528745.1 Bacteroidota bacterium | reverse complement strand
CATTATATTTAATTCAATTTTGCTATCTATTGCTCCTAAAATTGCAGATATTTTCTGTTGTTCTATTATACTATTCGGGATAGTAACTTTAATATTTTTCATAGTTGTTCCAGACACTTCTTTAAATGTGGTTCCACTACCCATACTCTCTATTCTATTTTTATTATATTGAAGTAAATAATATAAAAACAAATAATCTACTTTCTCACTAGGAATTATGCTTTTAAAGCCTTGATTTGTGCATAGCTCGCAAGCAGCTATAGCAATATATCCAATTGGGGCTCTGGACGAAAATAAAATTGTATTTTTAGGTAATAGGTGCGTAGAACAACTTTTGAGCCCAACCTTAGTAATATTTCTTTCTCCACGCGAAATAAATCGTTGTGAAAATCCAGCTAAATCCTTAGGAGTAATCCATGGTATAGTACCATCTTTGTAATTTTCAGCAACTTTTGTTGATGGTGTCGCACCACCCACTACTCTTCCCAAATCACCAATTGTACATTCTATCCATTCTCCCATAAATTTTTCTCCTATCCTATATATTTTCTATGTGCAATCTTTACATTGCTCTGCTTTACCATTGCATATTGCAGTGTGGTGTCAATTCTTTTATGTCCTAGCAATTGTTGTAATTGCTCAATCGGCATTCCCTTGTCAATCGCCATTGTTGCTAAAGTTCTGCGGAACTTATGCGGATGTACTTTTGACAATCCGAGTTGCTCTCCAATTTTTCGGAGCCTGGTTTCAATTCCGCCAATAGACATTCGATGATGTGGAGTTTTTAGCGATACAAATAAAGCAGGATTTTCATCCGCTCTTCTATCCAAATAATTTTTCAAATGGATTTTGGTTCTTGCATCAAAATAAACAATTCGTTCCTTGTCGCCCTTCCCCAAAACAATACATTCTCGTTCGTTGAAGTCAATATCCGCTTGATTCAGCAATACCATCTCCCCTATACGCATCCCGGTAGAAGCCAACATATCAATCATTGCCAAATCTCTTATCTCATTGCAGCTATCACGCATAATTTCCAATTCTTCATCTGAATAAGTCGCTTTAATATTGCTGACTGTTTTAACTCGATGGATTCTTCTAACCGGACTTTTCAAAATATAGTCTTCTTCTTCAAGCCAAGAGAAAAAACTCGAAAAAATTCTTCGGATATTGTCAATAGTAACACGACTGGACTTCTTTTTCTCTTGGTAGTTCATCAAATAAGAACGAATATCTTCTGTTACGATGTGTTTTATGTCTTTTTTCGTATCTTCTAACAACTTTAGAATGGTTGACTGATAATATTTCAAGGACTTTTCAGAGCAACCTTCAATTCTTTTTGCAGAAAGAAACATTTCTACAAAATCTTCTCCTGCTTCTTGTTCGCGATTTTCTTTTTTAAGAACATCGTAATTTTCAAATACAACATCAAGTGTTTCTTGAAGTTTTTCATTTTGAGCATTATTCAGATATGGTAACATTGCTTGAATAATGTCCTTTGCCAATTGTTTTTTCATCAGTCTTCCTCCTGCAAATAAGAGAACGACTTGGAGCGGCAGTTCCTTCTAAAATTTCCGCCACTCGTGGAAATTCAATATATATTATTCTTCTTTTATATTATTTTCTAATTCTTTTATATACTTGTCAAAATCTGAGACAAACAACTTATCTTGAATCACGCGATACTTTTCAAACTCTGTCTCCGCATGAAGTTTTGCTATCTCTGCTGAAACCTTTCCTGCATCCTGTAAGAGTCCATATTCAAACATTTCTATAAAACCATTTAGTCTTTTTTCCCAATCCTCCATTGTTAAAGGGATATGTCTTAATGTCATGTTTTCCGCAAAATCTAAATATGCTGATACCATTCTATTTAGTTGCATCATTTCAGTTTCAGAAAGATAATTTTTGGCAACTGACACATCACTCTTTTTTATTTTTCCTTCCGGAGCGTCAGCCCAAGTAGTTAATCCCATACGCTCTTTGCTATGATCTGCTCGCTCAACAATCAACTCAGCTGCGGTATGCCCATGAATAGCAAAATGCATTTTATTTTGAACCGTTGCATAAAAACGCTTAGTTGATAATGCGGTTTTGTCATAATCTATTGCCGTAGCGTATAAATCGGTTACTTTTTGATAAAACTTTCTTTCGCTCGCTCTGATTTCGCGAATACGCTCCAGTTGCTCATCGAAATACTTTTCAGTCAAATATGTTCCTCGTTTTATCCTTTCAACATCCATTACCCAGCCTTTAATCGTATAATCTCTAGCAATTTGATTCACCCATTTTCTGAATTGAACCGCTCTTTCCGAATTAACTTTAAATCCAACCGCAATAATCATGTCCAATGAATAATGCTTTACATTATAGCTTTTTCCATCTTCGGCAGCTATTCGATAATTTCGAATAACTGAACTCTCTTCGAGTTCGCTATCGGAAAAAATCTTTTTTATATGATAATTTATTGTGTGTACTTTTACATCATACAAAGTCGCCATAAGCTTCTGCGTTAACCATATGTTCTCATCTTCATAGCGTATCTCGACTTGACTTTTATCATCGCCAACAGAAGCAATATAAGTAAGGTATTCCGCCGCACTTGAGCGTGGCATGATTTCATTTTTCTTTTTTGACATAGATTTTCAATCTCCTTTATATTCTATTACTTCGATATC
>JAUMYH010000111.1 GCA_030528745.1 Bacteroidota bacterium | reverse complement strand
CAAGCACCTTAAAGACAGTGCCGTTGGTAAAGCCTTGTCCGAAGTTGTTGATAATCCCCCTTTTTTATACTACCCCCAATGCACCATATCATACGGATAATATTTTTGGTCTTTTAAAAGCGTGTCGTCTAAACCGAGAATTTTTACCAATGCTCCGCTCTCAAAACTCCAATAGCCAAAATACAGCTTACTATCTTTGTGATAATCAAACCAATACATTTGCTTATTGTCTTTATACCACTGCTTGGATACATATTGTTTTAGTGCTTCGATGGTCAAAGTTTTGGTTATCAGCATTGAAGATAAATCCTGATACGGATTGGTTTGCATTATGTGTTCAGAAATTACATAATTTGACACTCGAAATGCGATGATTGTATCTAATAAAACATCTTTTTCCGACACTTTCTCTCGGATTTTAACCAATTTCATAAAATCTTCTTGCGGAATATCCAACAAAACACCTAAACTTAACATTGTCAACAGTTTCCAATATTGGTCGTAGGTAAAATATGGAACAGGCTCGTCTCCGAAAGTAAATTCTCCGGCGGTTCGTTGCCCCCAAGAATGATTTAGGTAGGTGATGGAGTCTTCAAATAAAGGAAGTAATTTTTCAATATTTAGCCCAAGAGAATACCCTGAAATTAACATTTCCGTAGTATATCCAAATAAAGAATTATAAATACTTTTTATGATTTCTTTGTTAGAACGAGGAAATTTCTGTATTCCTTTATTTTCATCGTCTGTTCTATCTTTTATCTGCTGTAAATCATCTAAAATAAATTCTTTATTTAGCTCAATGACATAATTAAAATCCGTTTCTTTTCCTGTTACTGTTTGTCTCATTTTATTTACTTTTTATTTCCATTTTCCTACTACTCTTGCTAATTCATCTAATTTGTAGGTAGTTACATTACCATTTGTATCTATTTCACTCAATACTCTATCTACTTCTCCATTTCTTAAAGAATCAAGAATATCTTTCATTTTTTTAGGGTCTTTACCTCCAAATTGCTTTTTTATTCTATCTTCCAACCAATCATTTCCCATCTGTCCTGTTTTTTTATTCAATTTTGAAGAACCGTATTTACTTTCCACAATCACATATTTAGGTGGTGGGGTGGCGTTTTGGTAAATAACGGAACGGATATTGACATACTCCGCAGTGCGGACTTTGCTTCCTACTGCCAATGTACCATATCGTACGGATAATATTTTTGGTCTTTTAAAAGCGTGTCGTCTAAACCGAGAATTTTTACCAATGCTCCGCTTTCAAAACTCCAATAGCCAAAATACAACTTACTATCTTTATGATAATCAAACCAATACATTTGCTTATTGTCTTTATACCATTGTTTGGATAAATATTTTTTTAATGCTTCAATGGTAAAAGTTTTCTTTATTAACATTGAAGATAAATCTTGATATGGATTGGTTTGCATTATGTGTTCAGAAACAACATAATTTGACACTCGAAATGCGATGATTGTATCTAATAAAACATCTTTTTCCGACACTTTCTCTCGGATTTTAACCAATTTCATAAAATCTTCTTGTGGAATATCCAACAAAACCCCTAAACTTAACATTGTCAGCAGTTTCCAATATTGGTCGTAGGTAAAATATAGAACAGGGTCGTCTCCGAAAGTAAATTCTTCGGCGGTTCGTTGCCCCCAAGAATGATTTAGGTAGGTGATGGAGTCATTATAATTTTCAAAAATATTTTTAATATCATTTCCTAATGAATATTGTGCAAAAAATAATTTTAATGAATAATTGAATAAAGAATCGTATTTATTTTTTATGATTTCAGTATTTGTATTAGCATATCGTTGAACACCTTGTGATTCGTCAGATATTCGCTCAGATATTCGTATTAAATCTTTTGATATGAATTTTTTATTCAAGTTAATAACATATTCAAAATCTGCTTTTTCTAAAAAATCTCTTGTCATATCAATATCACTTTAAAGGGTTTATTATTTTTCCGAAGTTATTCAAATTGTGGAGTCTTACATTACCTAATTTGTCTATTTCACTTAAAATGTAACTTACTTCTCCATTATCTATGGCATCTAAAATATCTTCCATTTTATCCAAATCGTCTTTAAACATTTTTTCTATTCTATCCTTACACCAGTCTCTACTCATCTGTCCTGTCTTTTTATTCAATTTTGAAGAACCGTATTTACTTTCCGCAATCACATATTTGGGTGGTGGGGTGGCGTTTTGGTAAATATGGTCAATACCCTGTTTTATAGGGGTATCAATATCAGTAATTTTTTCGTGTAGGGCGGTGAGTGAGGCAGGTTTTCCGTCAATTTCGGTAATGCTTTCCATTTTTAAATCGGTGTTCATTTCTCCGTAATTTGATTTACGGGTGTTGTTGCCCACTTTATGCCCTTCATACCCCTCTAATGGTATTTTTCCGCTATTGACATCGTCTATAATTTGTTTTTGTGATGTTGATTTACTCACTATCGGAGCATCGCCACCCTCGGCGTAGGCTTCGCCTTTTTTGTTTTGATTTTCAGTGTCAAAGGTAGTGATTAGTTGAGTTGATTTTTAAGTATACACAATAGTTCCTTGCCCTTTGTTTCAAATTTTTCAGGATTTCTTAAAATCAAATTATTTAGTATTTTATTTAGCAGAACAAATGTTTCGTTATCAACATTTTTGAGTTCGTTTTTTAAAACATTAAATGAATCTTCCCAGTTGATAAGTCTC
>JAUMYH010000110.1 GCA_030528745.1 Bacteroidota bacterium | reverse complement strand
ATCGTAACTTGTAAAAACGAATTATAAAATGAATATTAATCATTAATTGAACTTCAATCAATATCAATCAAATTATAAAGCAAATATCAGTCGGATTTAAATATATCAATCAAGTTGCAAAATAAATGATAAAATCAGATGACGAAATTAAAAAAATCAGATTATAAAATCAAATGATAAAATCATTCCATCGTTGATAGAACTACCGTACCTTTTTGAGCCTTTATGAAATTGTTTGTAGCGTTTGATAAATAAGTCATGATAGTCCTCCCTTCGATTATGATGAATCAGTTTAATATTTAAAATGAGTTTAATGTTTAAAAGTAGTTGGATGAATGAAAACACCTAAAATTAAGTGTGTCTCATCAGCATATTTTTTTATATCATTGCTTCAGTTTATCCAAGTGATAGTATAAGTGAGAAATGTTGTTTTGTCAAGAGAAAAATAAAATATTTTTAGTTGATTCATGTAATAGACCCTCGATTTTAAAATAAAGCAATAGTAAGGTATTTGTATACTTTAGGATTGCCATGTTCATATATTATGATGAGATATGTTTTTGTAAGAATAAAATTCAATTTGTTTTAGAAAATTGTTAAAAAGATACCGTTAAATGAGAAAAAATCACATTAAATGGTTGGTTTTTTTATAAAAATGTATATAATAAATATAAAGGAGGGTAAGTAGTAAATATGTTGATTCAATTTAATTTTAAAAATTTTAAATCCTTCAAAGAAGAGGTTAGCTTAGATTTGTCGGCTTCTAAAATAACGGACTTTTCAGAACGAGTGATAACTATTGGAAAAGAAAAAATCTTACCTGTTGCAGCTATTTATGGCGCAAATGCAAGCGGAAAGTCAAATATATACAATGCTTTTGAATATATGTCAACCTATGTTGAAGACTCCTTTAAATATGGCGACGAAGTTGAGAAATTTGAGGAATTTAGGGCCACCCCTTTCTTGTTTGACTCAACATCTGCTAATTCACAGTCCTGTTTTGAGGTTTATTTTACATTAAATAATGATAGAACAGGAAGAATCTATAATTACGGATTTTGTATTGATAAGGAAGGAATAGCAGAGGAATGGTTAAATTCCAAAGCAAAAACTTCCAAGGAAATACACCAGAGTTTTTTATCGAGGAGAAACTGTAGAGGATACAGATCTGGCAGGGATTCCCAAGAATAAAAGAGAAAATATTTTAGTGTCATTGGAAAAACAGGTACTTGTTATTTCTTTAGGGGCAAAATTAAAGATAGCCAAATGTAAGGAAATTAGAGATTGGTTTCTTGCAAATGCGTTTGCCGATTTTGGAGATCCCTTTACAAATTTCTTTCTGTCTCGCAGATTGCCGAGGGGTTTTGTAGAAGACAAACAGGTTCAGCGCAATGTTGTTAATTATCTGGCATCATTTGATGAACATATCCAAGATTTTCGAGTTGAAAAAGTTCTATTAGAAGAAGATTCAAAGCAAGAAGTGTACAAAATCAATGCACTTCACAAAATGATTGATTCTGAACAAATGGTGGAAATTCCTCTCCAATCTGAATCTGCAGGAACTTTAAAAATGTTTGCGTTATATCCTGAGTTGCAGGAGGTATTGGAAAAAGGGAGTATATTTTTTATTGATGAATTAAATGCTCGTTTACATCCGCTCTTAGTAAGGAATTTTTTGATTGCTTTTTTAAATCCTAAAATCAATAAAAATCATGCTCAACTGGTTTTTACAACTCATGATACTTGGCAATTGTCTAATGAATTGTTACGCCGTGATGAAATTTGGTTTGTTGAAAAAGATAACCAGGGTGTCTCTTCACTTTACTCATTAGCCGATTTTGTAACGGAAGAAGGAGCACGTATTCGAAAAGACGAGAGTTATGAAAAAAATTACCTGCTTGGAAAATATGGAGCAATTCCTATCTTAAAGAGTATGGATCTTTTTAAGGAGGAGTGAATATGGCAAAAGGTGATAGGACAGGTAATAGGATAACCAGAGAACAAAGGAAATGTCGTAAAACACCAAAATTAGGATATTATGTTATTGTTACAGATACAGAAGCTACAGAGCGATGTTTCTTTACCGGATTTTATGACTCCTTGCCAAAGGATATCAGAGATAAGATTGTAATCAAGGTTGTTGAAACAAAGACACCTATTATGATTGATAAATGTTTAGAATATCAAGCTTATGATCCGCAATACCGCATCCCTTGGATAGTTTTTGATAGAGATCAGATGCAGGGATTTGATGAAATGATTAAGGAAGCAAAAAACAGAGGTATAAATGTGGGTTGGTCTAATCCATGTTTTGAGATATGGATGTATGCTTATTTTGGTTCTATGCCCGCAATTCGGGAATCTTGGACATGTGTTTTGCATTTTAAGCAAGAATATGAAAAAAAGACAGGGCATAAATATTCTAAATCTGATGATAAAATATATGAAAGACTTTGCAAAGTAGGAGATGAATCAAAAGCAATTCGGATTGCGGAGCAAAAATACAAACAATGTATAAGAGATGGAAAGACGAGGCCTTCTGAGATGTGTCCATGCACGACTATAATGGTTCAGTTGTCAAGACAAAAAATCGAAATTTTTATAATGAACCGATTTAGGTTTATTAGAGTGTGTCTACACAAATTAAACAAGGCATCTTAACCATAAAACAATCGATGCCAAATGAATGGCTCCGACAAAGCAGGAAACGCTCTTTGCATAACGTGTAGCGATCCCTCGGAATTGTTTTAACTTCAAAA
>JAUMYH010000034.1 GCA_030528745.1 Bacteroidota bacterium | reverse complement strand
AGAGTATTATTTAAAGAACAAGTTGTAACTCATCGCAAAGTTACGAAAAATTGAACTGCGTAGCAATCACTGAATACCTCTGAAAAATGAACACGAATGAAGTAAAGCAATTTACAACTTGTTAACAAACTGAAATGAATCTAGTTTCACCCTTGTTTATTCAAAATTATATATGTATCTTTGCACTCAATTACACAAAAACGTATTACATAATAATTATTAAAATAAATATTGGAATGTATTTAACTAAAGAAGTAAAATCGGAAATTTTTGCTAAGTATGGTGGAAACGCTACTAATACTGGCTCAGCTGAAGGTCAAATCGCGTTGTTTACTTTCAGAATCAATCACTTAACTGAACATCTTAAAAGAAATCGCCACGATTACAACACAGAGCGTTCACTAGTGAAACTTGTTGGTAAAAGAAGAAGTATTCTTGATTACCTAAAAAACAAAGATATCAACAGATATCGTGAGATTATTAAAGAATTAAATATCCGTAAATAATCCTAAAGGGACTCTGTGTCCCTTTTTTTATTTTTACAAATCAAAAAAGTTCGTTTTTCATTAGGTTACAACTACAACAACACAACGCCTAACGTTTAACAAATTAATATTTTAAAGATTTATGGTTCCACAAGTAAACCAAGAAACAATTACTCTTCAAGACGGAAGAACTATTAGTATCGAAACTGGAAAATTAGCCAAACAGGCTGATGGTTCTGTCGTGGTTCGTATGGGTGATTGTATGTTATTGGCTACAGCTGTAGCTGCCAAAACCGCTAATCCTGGAGTTGATTTCCTGCCACTTACAGTTGATTATCGCGAAAAATTTGCCGCTGCAGGACGTTTTCCTGGAGGTTTTTTCAAACGTGAAGCTCGTCCTAGCGATCAAGAAATTCTTACAATGAGATTGGTGGATCGTGTACTACGTCCGCTTTTCCCTGAAGATTATCACTGTGAGGTACAAATCATGATTCAGCTGATGTCTCACGACCAAAATGTGATGCCTGACGCTCTGACTGGATTGGCTGCTTCTGCGGCTTTGGCCGTGTCCGATATTCCGTTCTACAACTACATCTCGGAAGTAAGAGTTGGACGTGTTGATGGACAACTCATTATCAATCCGACCAAAGAACAATTAGAATTATCTGATATTGATATGATGATTGGAGCCTCGAAGGATTCTGTGGTGATGGTAGAGGGTGAGATGAAAGAAATATCTGAGGCAGAAATGGTTGAGGCTATTAAATTTGCTCATAAAGCTATAATAGCTCAGATTGAAGCTCAAGAAAAATTACGCCAAAAACTCAATCTGTCATACAGAGAGTATGAACCTGAAAAAAGAGACCAAAACATTAAGGATACCATTTACAACACTGTGTATCAAAAAGCTACAGCCATAGCTTTGGAGGCTAGTGCCAAACATGAACGTTCGGAAAAATTTGCTGCCTTAGAAGAAGAGGTAAATGCTCTTTTTTCAGAAGAAGAAATAGAAGAAAATGGTGATTTAATAGCTCGGTATTTCCACGATGCACAAAAAGAAGCCGTACGTAACGTAATCTTAGACAAGGGGATTCGTCTTGATGGTAGAAAAACAACCGAAATCAGACCGATTTGGTCAGAAATCGATTACCTACCTTCTACACATGGTTCTTCAATATTTACTCGTGGCGAAACTCAAGCCTTGGCAACTGTAACTTTGGGTACTTCTCGCGAGGCTAACGTAATTGATTTGCCTAGCGAACAGTCCGAAGAAAAATTCTACTTACATTACAACTTCCCTCCTTTCTCTACAGGTGAGGCTCGTCCGCTTAGAGGAACCTCTCGCAGAGAAGTAGGTCATGGTAATTTGGCTCAACGAGCTCTTAAGAATATGATTCCTTCCGAAAATCCTTATACTATTCGCGTGGTATCGGAAGTATTGGAATCTAACGGTTCTTCGTCTATGGCTACCGTGTGTGCTGGTACTCTGGCACTTATGGATGCTGGAATCCAGATAAAAAATCCTGTATCGGGTATTGCAATGGGGCTTATTACTGACGGAGAAAGATTTGCCGTATTGTCCGACATATTGGGAGATGAAGACCATCTTGGAGATATGGATTTTAAAGTTACTGGTACTGAATTTGGTATCACAGCTTGTCAGATGGACATCAAAATCGATGGATTGAGATACGATATTATGGAACAAGCCTTAGAACAAGCTCGTGTAGGCAGATTACATATATTAGAGCGTATCAAATCTACTATAGCTACTCCAAGACCTACCGTTAAGGCACATGCTCCTAAGATTGTTACTATGCAAATTGGCAAAGATTTTATCGGTGCTGTTATCGGTCCTGGAGGTAAAAATATCCAAGCCCTACAAGCCGAAACTGCCACTACCATAGTAATTACAGAGGAAGGAGATTTTGGTATTATAGAAATCCTAGGAACATCTCCTGAAGGTATGCAGAAGGCTATAGAATCTATCCAAACTACAGTGTTTGCTCCTGTTGAGGGCGAAATATACAAGGTTAAGGTTGTTAAAATACTCGAATTTGGTGCTGTAGTAGAATTTATGCCTGGAAAGGAAACATTACTACACGTATCTGAATTGGATTGGAAACGTATCGAGAATGTGGCTGAAGTACTTCAGGTGGACGATGAATTCGAGGTTAAATATCTAGGGATTGACCCTAAAACCAAAAAGCCTAAAGTATCGAAGAAAGTTCTTCTTCCAAGACCTCCAAAAGAAAATAAAAAATAAAACAAAAAAGGCTGTGAATCATTAAAACTCACAGCCTTTTTTAATCTTCCAGAACAGTCTCTATCCCACAATTACTTCGTATACTTTCCCTTGTAGTTCTGCTCCTATAAATGGAGAATTTTTAGATTTTGACAATATACATTCTTCTGTAAAAACGTAGCGTTCTTGCGAATTAAACAATGTTAAATTTGCCTTTTGACCAACTTCGACTGGAGTTCGTTCTATTCCAAATATCGTTTTCGATTGCGTAAATCGGTCTACTATAGTGGTAATATCCAATACTTTATTTAAAGTTCCAAAAGCGGTTTCTAACCCTATTACGCCATCGTGAGCCTTGTCAAATTCAACCTTTTTAAGCTCTATATCCAGCGGATTGTGGTCAGAAGTAATCATATCTATAACGCCTTGCTGAACGCCCTCTATCAAGGCTAGACGGTCTTCTTCTGTTCTGATTGGCGGATTCACTTTGTAATTGGTATCAAAACCAATCAAAACATCGTCGTTAAGACATAAATTATGTACCGCCACACTACACGTTACTTGCAACCCTCTTTCTTTAGCGGCTTTGATATGTGCTACAGACTCTTTGGTCGAAATAGTAGGCAGATGTAACTTTCCGCCTGTATATTCTAAAAGGTGTAAATTACGCAATATCTCGATTTCTTCGCTCAAATTAGATATTCCTTTCATTCCGAGTTTGGTTGCATTTACTCCTTCATTAGCAATGCCCGCTCCCTTAAGTTCTTTGTTTTGTGAAAAAGCGATTACCAATCCGTTAAAATCTTGGACATATTGCAGGGCTAATTTCAGCACATTGGCATTGGCAATTGATTTTTTATAATCTCCAAAAGCTACAGCTCCTGCATTCTGCATGTCGTACAATTCTGCCAAATTCTTGGTATCGCTGTCTTTAGTAAGTGCTCCTATTGGATAAATTGTACATGAACTCCCCACACTTTTTTGTTTTACAAATTGTATCAACGCCTGATTATCAACCACAGGATTTGTATATGGATTCAATGCCACCGCAGTAAAGCCTGACCTTTGAGCCACCTCGAGTCCGTGTACTATGGTTTCTCGTTCTTCAAATCCAGGTTCAGCAAAACAAACCGAACTATCGAACCAACCTTCGGACACTTGCAAATTAGGGTATGTAATTATTCTGAACCCCTCTTCTTGAGGAATTTCATCTTCGATTGCAATGATAAATCCATTTTTTATCTTAATATCTTTTATCTGATTGTGATAAGGGTTATCCGAACCTATTATCCTTGCTTGTTTTATTATAATATCCATAACAATAACATTGTTTCTCGTAGATTTATTACTTTATTAATTTCTGAATTAAAATTTCTATAATCACAAATGCCAACGCCAAAACCAAAAATAATTTCCATAAATTACTGGTATTATTGGCATTCAAATTTTCAAATATCTTTTCTATACTAGCAGGGTTGTATTGACTTGTATTTATTGTGTTTTGCTGGGCAATATTACTCTCTGTCCTCATATAATTAAACCCTACATCTCCTAAATATTGCTCATCTTTGTATAGGGAATAAATTCCTGCCTTTTGAGGGTTATCCTCAAAAGTAACAGCTACTCTATTGCCTTGTATCTGTTGCAATGGAATAAATTCCGACTCTTTGTTTTTTATCTTTATAAGTTCTTGTTTAACAACAACTTGATCTAACAACATCTTTTCTGAGTTGGCAATATACATACTTTGTACCCCTGTATTATTATACTGTAATGCAACGCTATAAAAGCTCAGCACTACCAAGGGAGAGTTCAAGAAATTACTATTTTGGGCAGAAATTGCTCCCGAAAATAAATATACCTTCCCTAAATCAGCCTTTGTATCTGCATAAAAAACGCTGCCATCTTGATACGAAAGTACTGGAGATAAACTTCCTTTTAAAGAAAAATTACTCAACGTGTTAGGATACTGAAAATTGTCTACCCTCTTTTCAAAAACCCCCTTAAATAAAGGATGATTTGTGCTGATATTGGTTATCTTTTTGTCCTGTACATCTAAGTTTTGGTATGATACGTTTGTCAGCCCACTTAATAAAGTATTGATATTCTGAAGGTTTTGCTTTTCGGAAGGTATCACAACAAGGCTTCCTCCTGCCTTTACAAAAGAAATTAAATTTCTGATTAAAGACTCTGACAACGCTTCCAATTCGTTCAGTATGATTACATTTTGTTTTTCTATCGAATTAAAATCTAATTCTCTAATATCGACTGGCGTAAACGCTATAAAATCATCTGTATAAATTTTGGACAAAAATTGATTTTTATCATCTGTGCCTATGCTCGTGATATGAATTTTTTGAGGTTTTGAAATGGTAAAATAATAAGTATTATCGTAGATTAATGAGTCATCTTCTATACTTATATAACCGCTATAATCTTGCCTTGGCACTATAAATTCTACTTGATTTTGGTCTTCTGCTATAATGGTTTTGGCTATCAATTCAGCCTTATTGTACATAGCCACAGGCACTTGATTACGAACCTTTCCATACCTAGAAATATCTATCTTCAGATGGTAAAAATCGTCCAAAACTTTACTCACATACACCGAGTCTATTGACACATTATTGTCTTGTTGCGATTGAAGTATAGACAAATACAGATTGTCCTGTTTTTGCAATAAATCAAATTCTCTATCAGTCAAACTTTTACCATCGGTTATGGCCACTACATTCTTATTTAATGATGTCTTTTTGGCATTAATTTGAATTAAATGGCTTTCTAAGGAAAATTTTTGTGGACTATAATCTATATTCTGTAGGTCGGACTGAATAGTGCGTATATCGGTATCGTACCAATTAGCCTGATTGGTAAGCAAACTAAACTTTTTTTCAGCAGGGACATACTCCAGCAAATCTTGTATTGCTCTGTGTAATAATTCTCCTTTTTTTCCTTGTGCTTCCATCGAATACGAGGTGTCCAGCACTATGTACAATTCGTTGTTTTTGTTGTCTTCTTCAGTTGATAAAAAAGGCTGTGCAAAAGCCAATATCAGTGCTGTTAAAAGTAATAACCTTGAGGCTAGTAACAACCACTTTTTGAGTTGTGAACTTTTACGCGTCTTGAGTTCTATTTGTCTGAGAATCTTTACATTCGTAAAATATTCTTTTTGGAACTTGAGCAATCTGAACAAATGAACCAAAATAGGAATAATTAAGAAGAACAGAAAATACGTTATTTCAGGATATTTGAATTGCATATTTTTACAAGTACGATACTTTTATTTTTTAGTAATTAAAAATTCTACTCTACGGTCAAGTCTGGGGTCTTTACCCAACGGTGCTGATGTACCAAATCCTCTAAAGGTCATTCTGCTTTTATTTATCTTTTTGGATACCAAATACTTATACACTGCTTCTGCCCTATTTTTGGACAACTCTCGCTTCTTGGTATCTCTATCTACGGCTTCTTTATGAAACTTAGGCGTACAACACACATGACCTTGTATTTCAAAATGATAATTTTTATATTTTTGAAGCAATTTTACCATCTTATCCAATTCTTTTTTACTTTGATTGGTCAATTTGCTACTACCTCTATCAAAAAGTAAATTTTTCAAATAAATCCTATCTCCCACCACATTATCGCTGGTGATTGTTTCGTATACACCAGGTATATCAAGCCCCTCCTCCTCAATGGCTTTCAGATTGGCTACCACATCTACCCTCCGATTTTTGGAACGCACCTCCGATATGTTTCCTATCAAATCGTCATCTATCAAGATTTTTCCTTTACCCTCTATGGAAATAATAATTTTATTCTTAATTCCATTGCTTAGCAACTCGTCTTTAATTGTGTTGGCTCTGTTGGTGGAAAGTTTGTAATTATAATCGTCTTTTCCTCTATCATCAGTATATCCATAAATCGATATTGATTCAATCAGTGTAGAATCAAGCTCTTTGATAAATTTTACAACTGATTGTTTTTGCTCATCTTTAAGGTTGTATTTGTCAAATTCAAAATACACCGAATACACAATTTCTTCTTGTGAAAAAAGATTAAGACAACCAACTATGCACAACAGATACCTCCACATGCTATTTTTTTAAAATCTTATTATATTGAGCCTGATTATTAAGTATTTCTAAAGATTTTTTAATCTCAGGGCTATTATCCAAATAATATTTATATAATCCTTCTCGATAATTTGTACGAAGAACCAATTCTTCTGTCAATAATTTTTTAATTTGTGTCTTGTGTTTTTCCAACTCTGCCATATTGGCATTTTGAACTGTTTTCAACAATTCGTTGTATTGAGATTCAATTTCCTTGTCTATTTTTTCGGTTTTGGCTACTTGTAGAACTTTTTCTAAAGTTTTTTGTGTTTCTGTATAATATCCTTTTTCGGAAGCTTTAAACCACTGCTTAAAATCCTGAAAATCAGCATCTGAAATCACAGGTGTTTTGACAGCTGTATTCATCTTTTTGTAATAATACGCTGTTGCATAATCAAATAATATATCCTCTTTGATTAGGTTATCTACCAAGCCATCAATTGTTGATTCTTCGATTTCCACATCTGGCAATATTCCTCCGCCATCATATACCACTCTACCCTTTTTGGTTTTGAAGGCGTTAAAATTTTTACTTTCAGTACGCACAGCATTTCCTTGCTCATCTTTTTGAGTATAATCCAAGGCTTGAATACATCTACCCGAAGGCGTATAATACCTTGACACTGTTACTTTTAACTGAGTCCCGTACACCAAATCAATTGGTTTTTGTACCAATCCTTTACCAAAACTTCTAGTTCCTACTATCACCGCTCGGTCTAAATCTTGCAAGGCTCCCGAGACAATCTCTGAAGCTGACGCACTCTTTTTATCAATAATTACCACCAACGGAATAGTCAAATCTACTGGTTCAAATTGGGTTTTGTATATATTGTTATGACTTTCATTTTTAGATTTTGTAGTTGTAATTATCTCATTTTTAGGAACAAACAGATTACATATATTTACAGCCTCTGTAAGTAAACCTCCTGGATTACCCCTTAAGTCCAATATGAGCTGCTTGATGCCCTGTCCTTTTAGGTCTTCTAGGGCTTGTCTGGTCTCTCTACTTGCCTTTGCATTAAACTGGCTCAATGCGATATACCCTGTATTATCGTTGATTTTGGCATAATGCGTAACAGCCTTTACATCAACTGCATCGATGGTTATATCGGTTTCATATTGTTTGTTTTGTCTTAAATAAGTAATAGGAATTTTGGTATTTTTAGCACCTAATAACAACTGCGACACATCTTCTTTGTAATCCTCAACCTTTATCTTATTGATATAAATAATTTCATCTCCTGCCTTGAGTCCAGTCTTATCAGCAGCATAATCCTTATAAATTTCTTTAAGTATTAATTTTCCGTTTTTTCTGGTTACTATTGCTCCAATTCCGACATACTCTCCAGAATTATTTATTTTAAACTTGACTACATCTGCCTCGTTAAAAAACACGGTATAAGGATCAAGTTCGGCAAGCATATTTTTGATAGCCTTATCCATCAATTGCCCTGGGTTGGTTTGGTCTACATAATTGACATTTACTGTTTTAAACAAAGTTGTAAAAATTTCAATCTGCTTTGCTATTTCAAAAAAATCATTTTTAAAAGCAGAAACAAACAACCCAAATATTCCTATTAGGACTATGATAATGTATCTTTTTATAGTACTAAATCGCATCTAAATGTTTTTTCTTTATACGAAAACAAAGATAGTAAATGTTTGAATATCTTCTTGAATTTTACTCAATTATATTGACAGAAAACAAAAAAGCCATTCCGTCTGTAAATGATAGAATGGCTGTAAATTTATTTGGTTGCACAACAGCTATTTGTGTTAGAAATAGCATTGTATCCTCCTTCTATTTCGGTAAAATTATCGATTCCTATTTGTTTTAAAATACTCGAACCTATCATACTTCTGTAGCCTCCTGCACAGAAAATATAAAAATGCTTTGTCTTGTCTATATTTTCTTTCCACTGATTGATATATGCCAAAGGCTTGTTTTCTGCACCACAAACACTTCCGTTGTCAAATTCAGTTTCTTTACGAATATCGAATATCTGACTTTCCTTATCTGTTTTGATACGTTCGTTAAATTCGGTTGCCGAAATTCTGTTAATGGCATCAAATGGCTTATTTGCCGTTTTCCACGAATCAAAACCTCCTTTAAGATACCCCAACACATTGTCATAACCTACTCTGGAAAGTCGGGTGATTACTTCCTCTTGACGATGCTCCTCTGTAACAATCAATATCGGCTGTTTAATATCTGTTATCACCGTGCCTACCCATGGAGCAAAACCTCCGTCTATTCCGATATTAATGGCATTAGGTATAAACCCTTTATGAAAATCAGCCGCTGCACGTGTATCAAGTATCAAAGCTCCTGATTTTTTTTGTATTGCCTCAAACTCCTCAACAGAAAGAGGCTTAAGTCCTTGGTTTAATACATTGTCAAAACTCTGATACCCCATTTTATTCATTGCCACGTTCTCTGGAAAGTATGCCGGAGGAGGCAATATCCCTTCAGTTACTTCTTTTACAAATTGTTCTTTGGTAATATCCTGAAGGGCGTAATTGGTTTTCTTCTGATTACCTAAAGTATCAAAGGTTTCTTTACTCATATTTTTTCCACAAGCCGAACCTGCTCCATGGGCAGGATATACAATCAAATCGTCTTCAAGAGGCATGATTTTGGTTCGTAACGAGTCGTAAAGATACTCTGCCAAACGTTCTTGTGTAAGTCCTACATCTGCATTTTGAGCCAAATCGGGTCTACCTACATCGCCTATAAAAAGGGTGTCTCCTGTAAAAATAGCTACATTTTTCCCATTGGCATCTTTGAGCAGATAACACGAGCTTTCCATGGTATGCCCTGGGGTATGCAGCACCGTAATGGTACAATCGCCCACTTGTAACACCTCATTGTCTTGAGCGATATGTGCATCGAAACCTGATTTGGCATTTGGTCCAAATACAATTTTAGCTCCTGTTTTCTTGCTTAAGTCCAAATGTCCACTTACAAAATCGGCGTGAAAATGCGTTTCTAAAACGTATTTAATCTTAGCTCCACTTTGGTTGGCTCTATCTATATAGGGTTGTACCTCACGCAATGGGTCGATAATTACGGCTTCATTATTACTTTCGATATAATATGCTCCTTGAGCAAGACATCCTGTGTATATTTGTTCTATTATCATTCTATCTAAATTTTTATTTTGGTTTATCAAAGATAATGCCACATTATCAAAATTTCCTTTATATCCTACAAAAACACTAAAAGGAATTCAAAAATAGTTTTTTGAATTCCTTTTAGTTGTTAATAAGCTATTTTAGTTTATTATTCCTTGATACGCTCCATATAATTACCTGTGGCTGTATCTATCTTTATTTTATCTCCCTCGTTAATAAACAAAGGCACATTGATTTGAGCTCCAGTTTCTACGGTAGCTGGTTTTGTTGCATTGGTAGCCGTATTTCCCTTAACTCCAGGCTCTGTATAGGTAACCTCCAATACAATTGACGCTGGCATATCTACTGATAATGGCGTGTCCGTTTCGGTATTAATCTGCACCATTACATTAGTACCTTCTTTTAACAATTCTGGAGCGTCTAATACATTTTTGTTTAAAGTAATTTGCTCAAAAGTTTCGGTATTCATAAAATGAAAATCCTCGCCCTCGGCATACAAATACTGAAATGTGTGTGTTTCTACTCTTACTACGTCTATTTTGTGTCCTGCCGAAAAAGTATTATCAAGTACTTTTCCGTTTGTAAGGCTTTTTAATTTTGTACGTACAAATGCTGGACCTTTACCAGGTTTAACGTGTAAAAATTCTACTATTTTGTAAATATCATGATTGTGTTTGATGCACAATCCGTTTCTGATGTCTGCTGTACTTGCCATATAATTTATGCTCTTTATTTTATTAATATTTTATAAACTTATTCCTCCTAAATATCCTTTCATTACGCCACGAGACGAATTTTTAATAAAATCAATAATCTCATCACGCTCTGGGGTAGCCTCCATTTCGGCTTCTACAATCATAAGGGCTTGGGTTGTATTATAATTTTTTTGAAATATAATACGATATATGTTTTGTATTTCCCGAATCTTTTCAAGGGTAAATCCTCGTCTGCGGAGTCCTACCGAATTGATTCCTACATACGACAACGGCTCTCTTGCCGCCTTTACATACGGAGGCACATCTTTACGCACCAAAGAACCTCCTGTTACAAAGGCGTGATTGCCAATATTTCCAAATTGTTGTACGGCTACCATTCCAGCCAATACCACAAAATCACCTACTGTGGTATGCCCTGCTAAGGTGGTACTATTCGAGAAAATACAATTATTACCCACTATACAATCGTGAGCTATATGGCTGTACGCCATTATCCAACAATTTTTCCCTATCACTGTTTTCATTCGGTCGGAAGTACCTCTGTTGATTGTAACGCACTCTCTAATAGTAGTTCCTTCGCCTATAATCGTTACAGTATCCTCGTTCTGGAATTTCATATCTTGTGGAATAGCCGAAATTACTGCTCCAGGAAATATAGAACAATTTTTTCCTATTCTGGCTCCTTCCATAATCGTTACATTTGAGCCTATCCAAGTTCCCTCGCCTATCTCTACATTATTATGAATGGTCGTGAAGGGTTCTATAACCACATTTTTTGCTATCTTAGCTCCTGGGTGAACGTACGCTAATGGTTGATTCATATTATTTAATATATAAGGTCTTATTATTTTTCTTTTACAATTTGTGCCATTAATTCTGCCTCAGTTACTAACTTACCATTAGCATAAGCATAGGCTTGCATGTGGCAGATTCCTCTTCGTATTGGGGTAAGCAATTCCAGTTTAAATATTAATGTATCGCCAGGTAATACTTGTTGTTTAAACTTCACCTTATCTATTTTCATAAAATAAGTCAAGTAATTTTCTGGATCGGGTACGGTACTCAACGCCAAAATACCTCCTGCCTGAGCCATAGCTTCAATTTGCAATACTCCTGGCATTACTGGAGCCCCCGGAAAATGCCCTACAAAGAAAGGTTCGTTCATGGTTACATTTTTAAGCCCTACCACATGCTTGTCTGACAACTCCAAAATTTTATCCACCAACAAGAACGGAGGACGATGAGGCAGTTTGCTCATAATTTCGGTAATTCCCATAAGCGGAGGCTGATTCAAATCAAACACAGGAACATTATTTCGTTCTTCTATCTTGATGATTTTCGCCATTTTTTTGGCAAATTGTGTATTTACAAAATGCCCAGGTTTGTTAGCTATAACTTTCCCTTTGATTCGAGTTCCTATAAGAGCCAAATCTCCAATTACGTCTAAAAGCTTATGTCGGGCAGCTTCGTTAGGATGATGCAATGTCAAATTGTCCAATATACCATTTGGTTTAACCGATATATGCTCTTTGTTAAACACCTTTTTCAGGCTTTGCATGGTTTCATCAGATATTTCTTTGTCTACATACACTATGGCGTTGTTCAAATCTCCTCCTTTTATAAGTCCTTTTTGCAATAGTGTTTCTAATTCATGTAGAAAACTAAAAGTTCTTGCGTTTGAAATCTCGGTTTTGAACTCCGATATATTTTTGATTGTAGCATTCTGAGTGCCAAGTACTTTAGTTCCGAAATCGACCATAGTCGTAACTTGATATTCTTCGCTAGGCATCACTATAATTTCGCTTCCCGACTCTTCATCAACATACGAAATTACCTCTTTCACAATATATACCTTTTGCTCCATATCCTGCTCCACAACACCTGCCTTTTCTATTGCTTCAACAAAATACTTTGACGAACCGTCCATAATAGGAGGCTCTGAAGCATTTAATTCTATAATTATATTATCCAAATCACAGCCCACACAAGCCGCCAATACGTGTTCAGAAGTTTGAATTTTTACTCCTTTTTTTTCCAAATTCGTACCTCTTTGTGTATTGACCACATAATTAGCATCTGCCTCTATTACTGGATGTCCTTCCAAATCCATTCTTACAAAGGTAAATCCGTTATTTACAGGAGCTGGTTTTAGAGTCATTGTTACCTCCTTACCTGTATGTAGCCCCACTCCTGTAAGGGTTACTTCATTTTGAATTGTTTTTTGTTTAGCCATAAATTATATTTTTATTGCCTATTCTTATCTTTTTTTTCCATATCCGAAACGATCTTCGGAAGTTTTTTAAAATATACAAATGATTTTGCAAATTCAGTATATCCAAACGCAGGACTTCCTTGCACTACCTCATCATCGGCAAGGTTCTTGGTTACTCCTGATTGGGCTTGGATTTTCACTCTATTACCTATTACCAAATGCCCCACTATACCTACCTGTCCTCCTATCACGCAATTTTTTCCTATTTTGGTTGAACCTGCTATACCTGTTTGCGAAGCTATTACCGTATTATCGCCTATCTCCACATTATGAGCAATTTGTATCTGATTGTCCAACTTCACTCCCTTGCAAATGATTGTGCTGCCCAGCGTAGCTCTATCTATAGTGGTCAAAGCTCCTATCTCTACATTATCTTCAATAATTACATTTCCTATCTGAGGCACTTTGTGATAAGTTCCGTCCGTATTTGGGGCAAAACCAAAACCATCTGAGCCTATAACCGCCCCCGAATGAATGATGCACCCTTTTCCTATTTTAACTTCAGAATAAATGCGTACACCCGAAAACAATATTGTCCCATCACCTATTTCTACATTGTCTCCTACAAAACAATTTGGGTAAATTTTTACGTTATTACCCAATCGCACATTTTCACCCACATACGAAAAAGCACCCAAATACAACTGCTCTCCATAAGTTGCCGAATCAGCTATGAAACTCTGTGGCTCTATACCCGACTTCATCAACTTAATTTGATTATAATATTCCAGCAATTTTGAAAACGATTTATATGGGTCGTCAACCTTTATCAGATTCGTTGTGATTGGCGTTGTCGGACTAAATGTTTTGGTTACTATGGTTGCCGTAGCCTTAGTGGAATAAATATAATTTTCATATTTAGGGTTTGCCAAAAATGTAAGCGCTCCTTCCGTTCCCTCTTCTATTTTTGACAACTTAAACACTTCGGCTTGTGGATTTCCTACCACTTCACCCTCTAATATATCTGCTATTTGTTGTATTGTAAACTTCATTTTCACAAAAATATAAAATTTTAAAATACAGTACGCCTCTATTCTATTTTTTTCGGATAACAAATATAGTACTTTGTTATCATTTTTGACATTTCGGTATGATATAATTCTGCATTGTAGGTCAAAAACTCCTTCTTTTGTCCATTTTTCATCAATATTTCTATGGGCTGTTCTTCCGAATACGCCCTATTACCTACCGTTCCATTAAAAACAAAATAATCAACCTCCTCCGTAGTGCAATTAAGCACCTGTTTTGCCTTCTGCTTTACCTCGTCCAGTTGCTTTGGCTCTACTGGATTCCGATACATCTGTATCCGAAGCAAATCTCGATTGATTATCATCTTGCTAAGGGTACTCAACACAAGATCAGCAGAATGTTGCCATTCTTTCAGACAAAAAAGAATATCGTTATCGTCCAAAAGGGCAAATTTTTCTAAAACCAAATCGTCAAAATTATCTTTTCCTATTTTATTTTCTAAGAAAAAATGTATCGATTCGGACATCTTCAACTCTTTGTTCTGTTGAACCAACAATTTGGCTCTAGTAAGTACTCTGACCAACATCGATTCGGCAGCTATACTGGTTTTGTGCAAATAAACCTGCCAATACATCAGCCTTCGCCCCACCAAAAAATTCTCTATCGAATAAATTCCCTTTTCATCTATAACCAGCCTATCATTGGACACATTAAGCATCTGAATCAATCTTTCTGAATTGATATTTCCTTCGACCACTCCAGAATAAAAACTATCTCTTTTGAGATAATCCAACCGATCCATATCCAACTGACTCGAAATGAGTTGGTGCATAAACTCCCTTGGATAATTTCCTTTAAAAATTGCTATTGCCAGCGAAAGAGCCCCTGAAAATTCTTCGTTGAGCTTGTCCATAAACTTAATGGAAATCTCCTCGTGATGCACATCGACTATGCTGTGTTCCATCGCGTGGGAAAAAGGCCCGTGTCCAATATCGTGCAGAAGAATGGCAATGTACAATGCCTGTTCTTCCTTGTCGGAAATAACAACCTTTTTTTGCCTTAGGGTTTCTACCGCCCTTTGCATCAAGTGCATAGCTCCTAACACGTGATGAAATCTGGTATGATGAGCACCTGGATACACCAAATACGAAAGCCCCATCTGAGTGATTCGTCTTAAACGCTGAAAATATCTATGCTGAATTAAATCATAAATCAACTCGTCAGGAATAGCAATAAATCCATAAATAGGATCGTTAAATATCTTTAATTTATTGGTCTTATTCACCTATAAGAAATAGTTTTAGAGCAAAGGTAACAATTTATTTTGTATTTCGATAAACGGATTAAAAATATTAACATTACAGATATAAACATACTACTTTTTTACAAACAATTATTTTAATACATTTGCAACCATGGAAACAAACAGACAAAAAAAGATAGGAGCTTTACTTCAAAATGACCTTGTTGATATACTACAAGGCGAAGTTCGCAAAAACGGAATAACAAACCTAATCATATCAGTATCAAAGGTTAAGGTAACCACCGATTTATCAATAGCAAAGGTGTACTTGAGCATTTTTCCGAACAACAAAGCTGACGAAATTATCGAAGCAGTTCGCTCGAATACCAACCTTATCAAACACGACCTTTCTCAACGCGTAAAACAACAATTGCGAAGAGTGCCAAATCTGATATTCTACAGCGATGATTCCCTCGAATATATTGATTCTATCGAAAAAGCCCTTAAAGGCGAAGAAAATCCGATTAAAAACAGAGATTTATTGGTTCGTAGAAAAAAACGCTAACAGAGGCTATATGCAACAAATCATGAGATTACTTTACGTTTTACTATTTTTTGGTAGTTTATTGTTAGGATTTGCTCAACCTACCCAATTAGGCTTTGATTCTATACCTGAACCCGAAATCGAAGAACCCGTATGGACTATCAACAACGAAGCTGGATTTGACATCAGTCAGGTGGCGTATATCAATTGGAATATCGGAGGAAACAATTCCATAGCAGGGCTTTTGAAAAGTCGTTTTGAACGCAACTACAAAAAAGGAATGTTTTCGTTTATGAATGAATTGGTAATGCGATATGGCATCAACAAACAGGAAGGACGCGAATCGCGAAAGACAGACGATATTTTCCAGATTGTATCTACAGTGGGGTATAAAATGGACGAAGATTCTAAATGGTATTACAGCTCAAAGTCGAGTTTTAACACCCAATTTACCAACGGATATTCGTACCCTAACACGCACACACCTATATCACAAGCCTTTGCTCCTGCTTACTTTTTCTTTGGTTTTGGAGCTGATTATATCGACCACGACGAACAACTCCGTTTTTACCTATCTCCTCTTACCGCCAAATCGACCATGGTATTCAACCAACGACTTGCCGACCAAGGAGCCTTTGGAGTAAAGGGAGCTACTTATGACGAATTTGGCGAACGCATCACTAAGGGAAAATTACATCGTACAGAAATAGGAATTTTGGTTACAAACAACTGGAAAACAAAAGTGTACGACAATATTTTTTACGAAAACAAAATCAGTTTGTTTACCGACTACTTCAACAAATTTGGAAATATTGACATTGATTGGCAAATACTGTTTGAGTTCATCATCAACAAATATGTAAAGGCTAGTATCAACGCTCACCTCATTTACGATCACGACGTAAAAACTAAAAGAGAAATTGATGGAAAAACGGTAACTTTTGGCCCTAAACTTCAGATTAAAGAATCTATAGGAATAGGACTTACCTACAATTGGTAACCGACAAAAAAACGCAAAAGCTACAAGAAAACTCCTGTAGCTTTTGCTCCATTAACTATTGATTTACCCAGAGTTTAATTACTTCTTTATTGTTCTTTATTTACTCTTTATATTTGTTTTATAGCATCAAACACTTCTCCACTTGACACTCCAAAAGCGTCTATGTGTAAAATACCTTTTTCCACAAAATAACACTACAAGTTTGTTGTAACATAAGTAGGTTTAAACACTACTGGTTTGGTAGTTTTGGGTATTCTCACTATGTGGTATGGTCTTGACGTAGCATTTAAAAAAGTGTTTAACCTCTTTGAAACCACCTCAAGACGAGTACCGTTATCAACAATAGTGGTTACTTCTAATGTACTCTGATTCCCTTGTAGTTCTTCAATAAGTGCTATTACAGTGAATTGGTTAAAATCTATCTCTATACTAGAAAGACTTGAAGATTCTGTTAAAGAAACAAATTCATTCCAACTTTCAGAATTTGTAAACACAAGCCTTTTTTCCGATTCATCTACGGAATAAAAATTAGATTCATTACCCTTTAATAAGGTCATGTATTGAACATACTGTTCCGTTACAACTGCAGGAGCGTCATCTTTGCTACAACCTACCAACAACACCATCGCCAATAGGCTAAAAAGTATACGTTTCATATTATCTATTTTTAGATTATTTTTAAATTAACGAGGCTTTTTCCACTGTGATAAAAGGAATTTCTGGAATCATTGTATTACAAGTTGAAACCATTTCGTTATTGAAATGAAATTCTATCTCCAACTCTAATCCCTCTACATAATATTCTCCAGATAATTTTAACACTGAAAAAGTGTTGTGATAACTATTGTCAGGAGTCAATATAGGAGCTTCATCTAATAATTCCACTACAGCAAACCTATCACAATAGTTTAAATCGACAACCTTTACCCTTTTTACGATATTGGTATTAGATTGTTGTGAATTACAATTATTGTCGTCTTTACTACAACCTAAAGTCAATAATATAGTTACCAAAAACAAAAGTATCTTTTTCATAATTCAAACATTTTAGTTAAAAATTATCGTTTTGTTCGTTTTGCTTATTTTCACAACATGAAAAGGTTTTGACATTACGGCCGAATCATACACAAGCTCCTTAGTGTTTACTTTAATAAAGTTACCCTGTTCTTCTATATTTAAAATTTCATAGTCAGACCCCAAAGTATTTAACTTTCCTAAAACAACAATCACCATTGATTCGTTATAATCTACCTCTGGAAAATCTGTTGTGTCAAATTCCACTTGTGATACAAAGTCTTCAAATTCAGTTGCATTTGAAATCACTAGAGTCAAGTTATCACTTAAATCGTTGTATTTATGCAAATCGTTACCTTTTAACAACGTTTGATATTCCACATTCTGCTCGACTGAAGTATCATCATTTCTACAACCTACCAATAACACCATTGCCAACAGGCTAAAAAGTATCTTTTTCATAATCGTTTCATTTTAAGGTTATTCATTAATATACTGCCAATTCACTTGTTTGTTGATCTTATTTACCTTAGCTATGCAATATGGAGCAACAGGCTGTTGTGTTGCCATGCCATCATGCTTTGTTAATTTGACCACAACCTCTACGGTCGAAGGAGTTTCGTACACTTTATATATGGTTGCTCCATAACTATTATCTGGGCGTGTTTTATCAACCACGGCAAGAAGTGTATAGTTCGTATAATCTACATCAGCAATCTCTACTACAGGCACACCTAAATTTGAATTTAAAAAATTTAGATATTGCTCTTCTGAATTTATCACAAAAGAAGCAAGTTCATCATACGATGTAGTTGCATTCCAACCAGAACTCACAACCATAAAATCCACATTTGTTGTTGATGTTTCATCACTACTACAACCAATTAACAATACGGTAGCCAATAAGCTAAAAATTAAACTTCTCATAAGATTAAAATTTAAATTAAACAAAAAACACTCAATAAACATCTTTCAAAGAAAGCGTTTTTTAAAACAAAAGATATTCCTCAATACAATAAAAAACACCCTCTTTTACAGAAAAAATAAGTCTATACGTCAAATATCGTATAGTAGATATAGTATACTATATAAGTTTGATTCCAAAATTAAATAAAATTTAAACACAATGTAAGAGTTAAAATGTTAAATTTTTATGATATATACAAAAAAAGACTGCCCTTTGGTGGAAGGCAGTCTTAAAACAACAAGATAAGATGTATTTTACAGGCTTATCTCACTAATTTTTTGTATTTGATTCGTGTAGGTGCTACATCGCCCAAGCGTTTTTTGCGATTTTCTTCGTATTCCGAGAAAGACCCTTCAAAAAAGTACACCTGCGAGTCGCCCTCAAATGCCAAGATATGCGTACAAACCCTGTCCAAGAACCAACGGTCGTGCGAGATAATTACGGCACAACCTGCAAAGTTTTCCAAACCTTCTTCCAAGGCTCTCAAAGTGTTGATGTCCAAATCATTGGTAGGCTCATCGAGCAATAGTACATTTCCTTCTTCTTTTAGGGTCATTGCCAAATGCAAACGATTTCGCTCCCCTCCTGATAGCGTGGCTACTTTTTTGTTTTGGTCGCTTCCGCCAAAATTGAATCGCGACAAATAAGCACGGGCATTTACCTGTCTTCCACCCATCATAATCAACTCTTGACCGTCTGCAAAATTTTCGTAAATCGTTTTCTCTGGGTCAATATTTTTATGAGTCTGATCTACATAGGCTATTTTTACAGTATCGCCCACCACAAATTCACCTCCGTCTGGGGTTTGTTCGCCCATAATCATACGGAAAATAGTCGATTTACCTGCTCCATTAGGACCGATAATTCCTACAATTCCTGCTTGAGGCAGGGTGAAATTCAGGTTGTCATACAGCAATTTATCTCCAAACGACTTGGCAACGCCTTTAGCCTCAATCACATTAGTTCCCAATCGAGGCCCGTTCGGAATGTAAATTTCCAATTTTTCCTCCAATTGCTTTTGGTCTTCATTGAGCAATCGGTCGTAATTTTGCAAACGGGCTTTTTGTTTGGTCTGTCGGCCTTTTGCTCCTTGACGCACCCATTCCAGCTCTCGCTCAAGGGTTTTTCTGCGTTTTGAAGCTGTTTTTTCCTCTTGCTCCAATCGTTTGGCTTTTTGGTCTAACCAAGACGAATAATTTCCTTTCCACGGAATTCCCTCACCTCTATCCAATTCCAAAATCCACCCTGCTACATTGTCCAAAAAGTAACGGTCGTGGGTTACGGCTATAATCGTTCCTTTGTATTGCTGCAAATGTTGCTCTAACCAATGTACCGACTCTGCGTCGAGGTGGTTGGTAGGCTCATCAAGGAGCAACACATCGGGTTCTTGCAACAACAAACGACACAAAGCCACACGACGACGCTCTCCTCCCGAAAGTACCGAAATCGGCGTATCTGGCTCTGGACAACGCAAAGCGTCCATAGCCACTTCCAATTTATTGTCCAGCTCCCAACCTCCTGCTGCATCAATTTTGTCCTGCAACTCGGCTTGTCTGTCCATTAATTTCTGCATTTTGTCTGCATCTTCGTACACCTCTGGAAGTCCGAACATATCGTTGATTTTGTTAAACTCGTCCAAAGTTGCCACAATATCCGCCATACCCTCACGCACCACCTCTATTACGGTTTTGTTGTCGTCCAGTTGAGGTTCCTGCTCCAAATATCCTACGGTGTATCCTGGTGCAAACACTACATCGCCTTGATAATTTTTATCAACTCCTGCAATAATTTTCAACAACGAAGATTTACCCGAACCATTCAACCCCAAGATACCAATTTTTGCTCCATAAAAAAAGCTCAAATAAATATCTTTCAACACTGTTTTATTTGTCGAAGAGTAGGTTTTACTCACTTTCGACATCGAAAAAATCACTTTCTTATCGTCTGACATACTTTTTTATAATTTTAGCTCCAAATATACTTATTTTTTTGTAAATACCGTCATTAATTTACTGCGATGCTACTCTTACCATTGCCTTCTTTGGTTACACATATCTTTACTGGAATGCGTTCTGCCATTTCCTGCACGTGCGAAATCACCCCTATTTTCTTGCCTTGATTTTGCAGATTTTCAAGGGCATCAAGAGCTATGGTCAATGTTTGAGCGTCTAACGAACCAAATCCCTCATCTATAAACAGCGTTTCAACATTCATTCTGCTCGAAGATATGGACGAAAGAGCCAAGGCTAACGCCAAAGACACCAAAAAGGTTTCGCCTCCTGATAACGAGTATACCGAACGCACCTCGCCACCCATATCATTATCAAACACTTGCAGATTCAACGAATCGGGGATTCGTGCCAATTTGTACCTCTTGTTAATATATTTCAGATGATAATTGGCATAACTGAGTAAGACATCAAGAGTGTATTGCTGGGCAAATTTCCTAAATTTATATCCTTTTTCACTGCCTATCAAATCGTTCAGAACAAACCATTGCTGGGCTTTTTCTTTTTTATCATTAACCTCTGTCTGCAAATCACTTACCATTTTGTATTTTTCTTGATTCAACGAAAGAATACTTTGCAGTTTCATTTTTTCTTCTTTAACCTGTGTGAAAGTATTGTTTAAACTTACGATATTTTCAGATAATTGTTCGTAGTCTACATCACTTGGTCTGTCTTTTTGATGATTTTGTAATAATGTTTGTTTTTCTTTCAAAATGGTTTGCATTTTCAGAATGTTGTCTTTCAGCTCTTGAAAACGTTGCTTTTGAGATACAATCCACGAATTTGGAATATCCAGCCACTTTGTCAGCTGCTCTCTGATTGAAGCTGTATGGTGCAGATGGTGTTGCTCGAGCCACTGATTGAGTTGCAAGGTCAATTCCTTATTAATGACTTGATTTTCAGAAATGCTCCTCTCTATATTATTAATTTGACTTTCAAGCGATTGCAAATCCATTTTAACCTTTACCAGTTCTTCATTCGATTGTTTGAGGTTTTGAGATTGCTGTTCTACAAATTGATGATATTCATGCTCAACCTCCGAAGGATTATTATCTTCAAAAAGCTCAAAACGCAACTTTTGTAAGGCTTGGACTTCTTGACTTTCATTAGAAATTATTAATTTGTAACGCTCCAAATCCTCTTTCATAGTTGTACTCTGGGCTATGAGTGATATTTTGTCTTCCTGAATTTTTTGTATTTGTTTTTCTGCTTTTTCTATTTGAGATACAACCTCATTCCACTGTTTGCATTTTTCCTCAATTACTTCTTTACCCCCCTGAATACCATTACATAACTCTCCAAAAAAGGATTCTGAAAAATTTAATTTTAGAATTCTTTGTTGATTTTCAATTTCCGATTTACGGATATTTTCCAATCTGATTTCAAATTCCTTTTGGTTGCTTTCCAAACTTTTTAAATTATCCTGATTGGTTTGCAAAGTCTTTTTTAAATTCTCAACCTCACCGAATAATTTTTGCTGATTTTGTTCCAAAAGATGTTTTCGATTTCTGATTTTGGAAAATTCTTGTAATTTTTTATTATTGACTACTATCTGCTCCGATGCTTCTTTCAAAATAGTATCTATTTGCTCGATAGCAACATCGTACTGCTGTCCTTTGTATTCCTCAAGCAATTCCAAACCATTAGATTCCAATGTTTTAGACAACTCTTGAACAGTTTGTTGTAAAGTAACTATTTCTCTTTCCAAAAATGCTTCTTCCGATTGTAATTGAATTATCCTTTCGTTAAGTTGATTTACCTGCTCCGACAAGGCGTTCACCTCCTCTTCTATCGAGGTCATTATTACAGCATCTCTTTTTTGCAACAAATACGGATGTTCTACAGCACCACACACAGGACACGCCTCGCCTTGATGCAGTTGGTTTCTCAATAATTCGACCTGTTCGGATTCGGTAAGTTGTAATTTCAGAAAAACTTTTTTGAGAGCCTCCAACTCTATTGTTTTCTTATCTTTAAGAGCAATCGTATTACTCAATTCGGTTTTGACATTTGTCTGATTTCCAATCGATTCCTTGATTTTCAGTCTTGCACCCTCTAGCTGTTCTGTTGTTCTATTTATATTACTGACGAGTTGTTTCTGCGAATTATACTTTTCTATATCAAGATTCAACGTTGCATTTTGTTCGTTTATTGAAACTAAATCAATCTGATTAAACAATTCGTCTATGGATTTTAACTTTTTGGAATCTTCATCTAACAACTGTTGTTTTTCCTCTAAAAGTTTTCTTTCTTGGGCGAGTTGTTCTTCCAGAATTTCTTTTTGATTTTGTAAACTATCATTTTGGTTTTCAAGGTCGTATCGTTCTGTAACTACTTTGGATAACGTTGTCATCGTTTGCTCCAACCACATACGATTTTCAGCTACAATTCGTGCGTCTTCGTTATTGTTTTTCCATACTATCCGAGGTTGCAGATACTCTTGCTGTCCCTTTTCAATTCTGGTGCTACAAGTATCAATTTCAGCCTGAATATTAGTGTAATTTTTTTCTTTTTCTTGGTAATCCGATTTTCTTTTATCCAAAAATCGTTTTTTTTCAACCAACTGATAATCAATATTTTTAACTTTCTCCAATAATTCTTTCTGATTTTCAAAAACTATCTTTTTACGCTCCAACAAATCATTTTGATTGTTTATTTTTTGTTCTAATTCGGATTTTGTTTGTTTTAGACGGTCTGTTTTATCGTTATTTTCTTGCTTGAGAATTGCCAGTTCATTCAATTTTTTTTCAGTCCCTACATTTTGTTCAAAATAAGGTTTTATGGTCTGAAAATGTTCTATCAACATCAGATTTTCGTACTCCGAATTGCTATTTTTTTGTTGCTCCAACACCTCGTTCAATGCTTGTTGAGCATTGTCAATCTGATTCTGAATGTTATTAAAATCGGTAAACCATTGCAATTGTTTTTTGCTTTGTTCGATTTCGGAATAAAACTGTTGCTCCTGTTGGTTAAGCCTATTGATTGTGGTTGTATATTCTTCTTTACTTTCTTCCGAAAGCAATGCTACTGCTTGGATTTGTTTTTCCAAAAAATCTATAGCCTCTTTGTGTTGTTTGTTTTTTTGGAAAACTATTTTTGAAATCTGAGTATATATTTCGGTACCTGTGAGTTTTTCCAAAATATCCGAACGTTCTTCGTCTTTTTGTTTTAGAAAAGAAGCAAAATCGCCTTGTGATAGGATTACTGTTTTGGTAAACTCTTCAAAAGAAAGCCCTATCAAATCTCGGATTTTGAGCAATACTTGGGATTTTCTGTGTTCTGAATATATGCTGTCGGTTTCAAACTCTTTTAATACAATACTCTCTTCTTGAATTTTTCCATTTATTTTATTCGATGCTCTCTTAATAGCCCAATGCGACTCATATCTATTTCCGTCTACCGCCAAAAATACCACTTTTACATAACCCGATACCGCCCCTTTGCGTAATAAATTCCTAACGTTGTTGGTTGCCAATTCATCTACTCCCGAATCTACTAGAACCTTACTGTTTCCTGTTTTGAGTCTGGGAGTAGTGTTGTACAACGCCAAACAAATAGCGTCCAATATGGTTGATTTGCCAGACCCTGTTTGCCCTACTATGGCAAAAATTCCTGTATTTTTGAGTGGTTCTGCTTCAAAATCAATTTTAAAAGGACCTTCAATTGAGGCTATGTTATGTAACGTTACGGATAATATTTTCATTGCGTGTTTTTTTACTGATTATCAACCTCCTGAATCACTTCTTGGAACAATATTGCTATCTCTTGAGGTAACTGCTGATTGTATTTTTGGAAATAAATCTTTTGTAAAACTTCCTCTGGAGCCAACTCACGAAGCTCTGTGATTATTTCTGAATTATCTTTGTTTTGTAAGTCGCGTACCGATTTACTTTCTATACGTGTAAGCCGCACATGTTTGCCCTCTAAGGCGTGATTAATCTGATTTTTCAAATCTGGAATCGGTTGCTCAACCAATACTTTTATCTCCACAAAAGGTTTGACAGCATATTGATACTCTGGCAGTTGAGCAATACACTCCAGCACCTTGTCCAATGGCTGATGTTCTTGAGGAATGCTCAACAGTGGCGTATGAACAGGCACTTCTTTCTTTTGCAGATTCTGAATTATTCCGTCTTGAATATCCAAAATCAACACCTGATGTTTATATTTTTTTTCGGAAAAAGATAATGGAATCGGACTCCCCGAATATCTAATATGATTTTTGTCCGAAACACGCTGTGCCTTATGAATATGCCCCAATGCCACATAGGACAATTCTTTGGAAAAATCATCAACGGCAATTCCTTCGACTCCGCCTACTATGGTTCTTTCGGCAGTATCCGACTCTGTTACTTGAACTCCATAACTATGCAGATGCCCCATAGCTATATATTTGGCTTGTTTTCCGTATTTAGAAACGGCATAATCCAGAGCTTGATTGTAAAAATCCACAATTCCTTTGGAATAATTAGGAATTTCGTCATCTGTACGAGGGCAATCACTGATTCTCAAAAAAGGTATCGCCAAGCAATACAATTTTTCTTCTTCCAAAGGAATGATACACTTCTGAAAATCAATCTGTTTGTCTTCATCTCTATGAATCACGCCTATTAAATGGATATTTGTCTGCTCTAATAATGGTTTTGCCATTTCGAGGCGTATGGGAGAATCGTGATTACCTGCCGTGATAACAACCTTTAAATCAGGTAGTTCTACATTGATTTTTTTCAAAAAACTGTAAAACATCTTGGTTGAGGCTACCGTAGGATTTGCCGAATCAAACACATCTCCAGCCACCAAAAGTACATCTATCTGTTCCGCAACAAGCGTAGTAAATAACCATTCTAAAAACGACTGATGCTCCTCTTCTCTGTCATAGTTGTAAAAATTTTGCCCCAAATGCCAATCGGCAGTGTGTAGTATCTTCATAAAAAACAAAATCAAATATTCTATTTCAATTTAAAATCGTGTAGAATAGTACCTTACAAAAGTAGTAATTTATTTGACTTATTTTACATCTACTTCATACAGATATTCATTGTATTGTTTTCCTAAATATTCTTCGATATGTATTATCTTATCTTTGATTGTTGGGTACTTATTTATAAGTTCATTTTTTACAAGTAACACTCTATTTTCCTTTGATTTACAACTGTAAAACTTAACTTTTATAGAATATGATTCATCATTTTTGACCACAATATCCATTATTTTCTCGATGTTGCAATTCTCATACTTTTTTGATGAAATACAAGAATAAAAAAACAATAGCAAAACAAACCCTAAACACTTCATAATTTATTGAAAAAACAATTATTTACAACTAACACCTAAAATACTTCTTCAATTGGAAACATTATTTTTTCCAGTCCATCGTTACTGAAATTACTTCTTACTTTCAACATATTCGAAAAAGTCTTTTATGTACCTAGGCTCATAATTCTCAGGCAAAACTTTATTTTCTTTGTAAAACAAAAAATCCTCGTGAATCTTCCAATTAAGACCCTGTTTAAATTTTATTCAATAAAAGTTTTATAGCTGCTAGTTTGACCATATTTTCTGAATTTTCCAAAAGTAAGAGTCCTTTGCAAGCCCCTCCATTTCCTTTTTCTAACTGGTTTTAAATAATTTT
>JAUMYH010000109.1 GCA_030528745.1 Bacteroidota bacterium | reverse complement strand
CTTACGTGGCTTTTTCGGTGAGATATCAGTTTAATAATCAGAAATAAAAAGTACGATGGATTTTGGGTGCAATATGGCTAATTTTGTCTTTTGTTTTCAAATAAAAGACAAAATTAGCTTGTTCCCATTGCCGTTTTTGGGTGTATTTTTAGGGCTGTTATCTATATAATTTGGTGAATATGAGAGCGTTTTTTCTATTTTTAAACTTTTGGAAAAAAATATCCATAAAAACGGTTATCTATTCTAATACCATCTAACAACTACTAATGCATACGCTATTTGCCCTAATATTCCTAAAACTAAAACGAAACAGAGAAGTATAAGCCCTCCCCAATCTTTTTTTTGTGCAATTATTTTTTTTCCATACAAATACAAAATAAGAATACTAATCAATATATAGCCAAACATTTGTAGGTAGTAAATTATATGTTGCCCAAAAGTAGGCATAAAATCTTCTCCTTTCATCAAGCCATTTCCGTCTTCTGGGTCGTGCCATTCTCCTACAAAAACAAAAATGAAAAAAGAAATCATTTGCCACAACCAAAACAACGTTAAAATAATCCAATTTTTCATTTTTTTCTAATTGCTAATTTATTGACTTCTACATATTTACTATCTCAGTTTGTTTCATCTTCATTACCCCAATTCTTACTCTCCTTTTCTTCATAAGGCATCACGATAATTTCTTTTTCAGCACATTCTTTTTTAATGGTGTGTGTTGAGCTTTTCGCCTTTTTCTTTATGAAAGATATTCCTAAATAAAAAATAAAATGCAAAAAACACAAGGAATTACGGAGTTGTACAATACATTTTCAGTAATTTCACTATCTGAATAACTTGACCAACAGGCATATCGATGTGTAAATTCAACTTTATTAGAATACAACCAAAAAACCAAAACAATAAAAAGCAAAATGTATTTTGCAATAGATTTTCTAATAGGTTTAAAAATGATACTATATATAAATACCATACCGAATTGAATTGGCATAAAGTGAAAAATCCCCGCAATAATATCACTTTTACCATCAATGCAAGAATACCCATTAGGCAAAAATATTATCATCTGAATACTGCCAACAATTACGGACAGAGTGCTTAATTTTATGGTTTCTTTCATTGTTTAAGAGTATACCTCAAAGCGTGTAAGTTTTGAAAAAATCAAGCCTTTGTACAAATATAAGCATAAATTGGTGCGGTACAAAACCTCAATGTTGGATAGACATATTCCATTTTTTTATGGACGCTCCGAAACAGCCCTATATGAAGAAAATCCTTAACTCAGTCTCTTCTTTTTTGTTGAACATATTTTATTGTAAAATTTCACAACTATTCGAAGCTTTTAAAATAAAAGTTTCGGATGGTTGTGATTTTCTTACTAACAATTCCTTTCTACAACAAACAAAAGATAAAATATATAAATTATCAGATGTACAAAAATTAGATTTTTATATTTCTCTTTTAATTTCCAATAGAAAATTATTCCAAAGACAAACCATAATATCAAAATTAAACTTGATACCACATAAATTTTTGGCGAACAATAATACCACGGACAACAATTCCATAGATATAGAGTAGAATCATTAAGTACTTGCCAAATGTCGGTTAAAAATAAAAAAATAAGTAAGATGTAAAATAAAACAACTCCTTTTTGTAATATTTTAATTAGTAAATACATAAATTCAGATACTACCCCCTCAAAGTAAGTAAGTTAAAAAATGAGCCTTTGCACAAATATAAGCATAAATTGGTGCGGTACAAAACTTCAATGTTGGATAGGCACACTCCATTTGTTAATGGACGCTCCGAAACAGCTCTATATAAAAATCCTTAATTTAGTTTTTTCGTTTGTTGCTTCCACAGTATCTCAGTTTTAAAATTATTCAAAAATTCGTTCGTCATAATCCAAAATATTAAATTTTCCCTTTTTATATTTTGTTTTTCTTGTTATTGTTTTTTCTTGTCTCTTTTTAGGATTCCAAGTTTTAAAAGAATAAAATATTTCCTTGTTTTTAGGGTCAAAATTTATTTTTATAGGGGCATAATATTCCATTCCATCTAATCCAACTACCCTTGTAAAGGAACAAACGGATAATTTTTCATCATTTTTTCGAAAAGCATTTTTTAAAACAACCTGCTCTTTTTCAGCACTAAACACTTGAGCTTCGTAGCACGAAAATGACAAATCATCCAGTTGTTGAATAATCAAAAAATGATTATTTCCTAAATCGTGAATTTCCTTGAAATGATAAAAATCTGAGGAACTTTTGTATAAAACGGCATATTTTTGTTCCTCATTTAGCTGTAAAACAAAATTGTAATGTTTAGAAATTTTACTGCCACCTATTGAATAGATAAGATATTTTTTGTTCGTACTTTTGTAAGAATTAACAAAAATATAGTTTTGTTCTAATTCTTCATAGTGGAGAGTTTGGTTATCTTCAATTATTTGCTGAAATTTTAAAATAAACTGTTCTTCTAAAAGATTTCTTTCCTCAGAAGCAAATTCTGAATTTTCAATTTCTTTCAATAAAATAATTAGCTCATTTTCTGTATTTTGAGCATTTATTTTAAAAAATAAAAACATTGAAATCAAAATCAAAAACTTTTTCATAATATCTTTTTAAAATTATTTCAAATACCCTTTCAATGCCTCTACATAACTCTCAAAGGCTTGTAACCCTTTGGGAGTGAGAGCGAGTTCAGTATTGGGGTAATTATCTTTAAATGACTTGGTTACAGTGATGTATCCCGCTTTTTCGAGTTTGCCAATCTGCACACTGATAT
>JAUMYH010000033.1 GCA_030528745.1 Bacteroidota bacterium | reverse complement strand
TAAAAGCCGGCGACCTGCTCCACCTGAAAAATGGCGACTATACCACCATTATCAGTATAGAAAATTTTCCTAAATACCAAAAAGTTTATAACTTTGACATCGCCGACAACATCGGTTCGAAAATAAAGTAGCGATAAAAATGGAAAAATCCAAAGTGAATACAAAAAATAAACGCGTGTCAATGCTTTTGCTCTCAACCATTGGTTTTTTGTTGGGTGTGGTGGTTTATGTATTTGAGGTAATGGTCTCAAATGCAGAAGTTTCACCGATAGAACCCACACTCAGCGAATTATTGCGAAACGCGGATTATTTTGTTTTACTTTTATCTGGAATCATAGGCTTGGTAACGCTGTATATGTTGATAAAAGTGTTTTATAAATTAAGCCAATAGATTGAAAATGAATATATTCAGTATCTTATTCATATTATGCAGCCTGATTACTTTTGGGCTTTGCTTTTTAAGCATTGCAAAAATCGTCCTGTTGTACAAACAAGCGCAAGGCGACACATCACACGTTTTTCAAATTCCCAAGGGACTTCCAAGATTTAAAAACAAATGGATAGACAAGCTGGTTATCTTACTGATTTTCAATATTTTGGGCTTGTCTATGCTTATTTCAACGGGGCGGCTTTCTGGCGGACGCACCATCCCTTTGGATGTATTTGTTGAAAATATCGGTAATTATTTGATTATTGTTACTCTAATTAATCTGCTGATGTTGAGTTTGATGTATCTTTTTAATAAAACCCAAACGCTTTGGTTTAAAAGACTTAAAATGGTGTGGTATTACGAAGCGATTTTGTGGGTGTTATTGCTGTTACTGACGCTCTATTTGGGGCTTTCCGTGCAGAGCAAATTAGAAATACTGATGATGACAAGTTGATTTTTTAAAGCATTTGAATTATTTTAACTGATATAATTAATGATGAATCAAAAATTTAACCCTCAAAACCTTAATTTTGAATATGATTTCACAAAAAAATAAAAAACGATTCCTAATGATGGCACTGATTACACTCGGCGGATTGGCATTGCTAATCGTATTGGCTTTGATGAATAATCTTTCGCAATCCAATCTGGCGACAGCACAACGTATTGGCACGTCTATTTTTTATCATCACGACAAACAAATTTATGCCGAAGTGGCAGGGGCTGGATATTTGCCCGTATATGGGGCTGACCCTGAATCGTTTGAGGTGTTAGAAGGTATCAATCAGTCCGTTGGTTGGGATAAAAACAAGGTCTATTGTGGCAATGGCGTTCTTGACGGAATGAAAGCCCCTGTAAAGGCGTTGGGCAATGGGCTTTATAGCGATGGCACGACTACCTATTATTGTTCGTTTACTGCCGAAAATATCAAAAGCAATATGCTCGTTTATTTTTTCAAATCGGCATTTTATACGTTGATGGGCAAAAAATATGCTGATTATCAATACACAACCATTAAAATAGATGATACCGCAAAATCTTTTCAACCCATAGAAGAAATCTACACACTCAGCTCTGATGGGACGCAGTTTTATTATAAAGGACAGCCCATTGACGGGGCAAAAGGGCGTATTTTTGCCCTTGCCGATGCCAGCGATTATTTTAGCGATGGCAAACAGCTGTTTTATCAGACTGAGCCGCTGGGCGTTGCCTATCATTCCGACTGGGTAGCCACTCGTTATGGTGCGCGGGGCAATTTTGAGGTGCTGTATCATAAAAACGGCGGACAGATTTTTATAAACGGAAAAGAGCTTAATCCCAATCAACCGCCTTATAAGGTGTTTTCGCTCAACGAAGGCTATGCACAGCATTTGATTTTTTACGATGATAATACGATTTATGCCTATGACAATCAGCAAGATAAAGCGATAGCAATCGGCGATAACCGCCTTAATTTGGGGCAATTTAGCGAGTTTTCCGATGGCTATTTTACCAATGGCACGGATATTTTGTATTTTAGCTCTCGCGAAGATTGGCCGCAAAACCGCCGAAATAATTATATGGGGCTAAGGGCATTTACTACGATGCTCGGCAAGGTCAAAACGGCATCGGCAGGGGCGTGGACAAGCTGGGGCAATCCTACGTTAAACCTGTGGCAAAAAGGCAATGAGCTTTATTATTTTGACACGCACGGACGCGGTCAATACGGTTTCCTTTCTGAAAAAGCCAAAGAAGGCGAAATCATCGCAGGGGCGTATCGTGTTACTAATCGCGATGCCTTGCAAACTGCCATACAGCACGACAGCCCATTGTCCGACAATGAGATAGAGCAACTGATTAACGATGGCGTTTTTGTTGCCGCAGAAAATGAGCTGTTGTTTTCGGCGACCACCAAAATAAAAGACGATACCTCTCAGCTCGTGTTTTGGGTGTTGGCTTTTGGTGTTGGCGCTGCCGCTTTGGTGGTGTATTATTTGAGATTTTCAAGAAGATAAAATGATGAAAGACAATAGGTTAGCTTTTAGAAGACATAGTCTATCAGCCCTTTGGAAAAGTGCATTGCTTTATTTGGTGTTATTTCTTTTGTGGGATAATTCGTTTTTATCCAAAATTTTAGGTGCAAGAAGCATATTTGTTATACTAACGCTGCTGTGTATGTGGGTGAATGTGTATTTTTCTAAAATGATTTCAATGCAAATCAGCGATGATGCGATAAAAATAATTGATACAAAAAGTAATAAAGCGACCGTATTTTTAAACAATACAATTGACAACTATTATTTTACGACTTCTAAAAAAGGTTGGTTAGATATTTTGAGGGTGCAAGTGAATGGCAGAAACCAATATTTTTGGTTAGGAGGTGTCAATTTTGAAGGACAGGATAAAGCCGATGTGTTAAACAAGCATTGTTTGTCAGAAAAATTAGAAAAAACATTTCCGACCAAGAAAAAGAAAACCCATATCGATTCCGTCATATTATTTTCGGGGACGAAACTGCCTTATATCTTGGCGGTTATGGCAATTGCGATGCTGATATGCTTTTTGGTTTATGTTTTCTTTTTTATAGAATAGAGTAAGAATGTGGGGATTTGTGTTGGGTTTTTTGATGGGGGAAATTTAGGATTTTTGAAAAAATAAAAATCCCTATAAAAACGATAGTAACAATTTTTAAGAAATGAAAAAACATCTTTTTTTAAAACTAAAAATGGGCATCATTGAGCAATATGCGATGGTGGTTAAGAAAAAAGAGTTAAAACATTTTCTCTGGGAGTTTTTATGCAAATTATTTTGTAATTTCGCCCCAAGTTTTAATTAAAAAATAGATGCCAATATGGAAAAATTATTACATCTTTTGGCGAATAGCCAATCTTATTTTATTAATTTCATTCGAATAGCAATTTTTGTCGTAATGGCTTGGATTGGTGGATTGAAAGCCTTTCAGTATGAGGCTGATGGCATAGTGCCGTTTGTTACTAATAGTCCGTTTATGAGTTTTTTCTATAAAAATACTGGTAAAACGGCAATAAACGAGAAAGGACAAACTGTGGCAGAATATACATTGCATAAAAATCCAGAAGGAAAAATGGTTGGCAAAAACATCGCTTGGCACCAAGAAAATGGTACCTATATTTTTTCCTATGGATTAGGAACGGTTATTTGTCTTATAGGCTTGTTAGTGCTTTTCGGAATTTGGTTACCTAAAATCGGTTTGATAGGAGGATTACTAACTTTCGGAATGTCAATTGTTACACTTTCGTTTTTAATAACTACACCAGAGGTGTATGTGCCTAACTTAGGAGGAGATATGCCTACACCGAATTACGGATTTCCTTATCTTTCTGGAGCTGGGCGATTGGTTTTGAAAGATATTATTATGATGGCAGGAGGTTTAGTGGTTGCTTCTGATGCGGCTCAACGATTATTGAAAAAAACAACGTAATTTTTTATTTTAAGGCAGATAATCAAAATCCTCGTGCTTTTTAACAAACTATGTGAAACGCCTTCCGCCTTGGAAAAACGTCTTTCACAAGCCAAATTATTGCCCAAAAGCACCTCTATTTCAAGTGCTTGGCTCATTCGGATTTTGGCAGAATTGGGTATTTTACCCAACGCAATGGTCGAAAATTACAGCATTATGAACGCATTTTACTCGCACGAGTTGCGTGAAAAACAATACGAAATTTTGTTTGACAAGGCTCCGAACCACCGCGTAGAGGTGCATTTTCCGATTTCGGCGTAGCGAGGTGCTTTGGGCGTTGATGACCGCCGTGTTCAGGAGTTTTTAAACGGTATTTAAAAAATCATTAAAAAAATATGCAAAAATTACAAACGCTTTTGAAAATCATCACGATACGATTTATTTCGGAAAGTCTGGCGTGGTTAAATCGCAGTGGATTAAGGAGGTAGAGGCAGAATTGGATTTTGCATTACCAAAAAGTTATGTTTGGGCGATGACCGAATATCAATTTATTGATTTTAAGGGTTTTGGGGAAGTAAAGAGCATCGCTCCGCCTGAATTTCGAGAGGTGGCAGATAGCGATATTTTATACACCTATAAGGTAAATATTGAAAATGGTTTTTTGAAAAGTAATCAACTCTCGCTCTTGGAGTCGGACGAGGAATTTTACTATTTTTTGGTAGAACCCAATCTTGACGACAACGAATATAAAGTGTATAAACGAGACTTGTATCTGGCTGAAGATGTGTTGTTTGCCGATAATTTTACCGATTTTGTCGAAAAAATTATCGCTTTTCTCTGAAATTTAGAATGCAAAAACGACTAAAAAATAAAAGATAATCAACAAAATATAAAAAATATGACAACGAAAAAATTTGCCAAACATTTGGAAAAACAATGCAAGGCGGTGATAAATTTTTCCTTAGAGCCGATGTTTGAGGATTATATCGCGCAGGTCAATGGCAAACGCATTGGCGTGGCGTACAACGACAAATTTTATGTGATGTACGCTCCTAAATCGGTAAGGTTCAAAGCGATAATGTCCGATGCCGAGCCTGTAAATCCGTTCGGTTGGGGCTATTACAGTCTGGTGGAAATCGAAAATCTGGACGACAGCGAAAAACTTAAAGAGATAGTTATGGCGGTTTATAACGATTTGCATTTTGAAAATGAGTTGGTTATGGATATTTCGGCGTTGTTTTGCAGCTATCGAAATTACCCTGAAATCATCGAAAAGATATACAATATGCACCTTACTTTTTTGCGTTTTTGCCACGAAAAAAGCTTGTTGCAGATGAATGTTGTGGATAGTAACGACCGCATTTTGAAAATGCACTTCACCAACGCCGACCTCACCGACAGCGGACAGCAAATCGTCAAGCAACTGCACTACAAATGGCTGATTTACAACGACAAGAATGACAACCGCACCCCAATCCGCCTAAACGATGTCAAAAAATTAGAGAAATTTTATCAAGAGTTGGTGTGATTGGGAGGGGCTGGAAAATATAATGCAATAAAATCAAGTAATACTTTTTAAATGTTGTATTTTTGTTCAGAAATTAAGTAACAATATATAATTATGAAGCGTTTTTTTATAGGGGTAATTACGGCAGTAATTTTGATGTTCATGTTAAAGTATTTGTGGAACAAAAAGGAGGAAGCTGCAAATATTGAGTCCGATACAGCCTTGATACAGACGCAGATAGCTAATGTGAGCAAACTTATAGTAACGGAAGGACATTTTGCGGAGGTGATTTCGTATACCGATAGCCAAAAGTATTTTATGGATATGATTTCTTTTGATAAAAAGATACTGATAGTGGTGAATGCCGAGGTTACGGTGGCTTATGATTTGAGTAAAATAGCCTACGATATAGATCAAGAAAATAAAGTGGTGCGTATTACGTACATTCCGAAAGAGGAAGTGAAAATTTATCCAAAATTGAAATATTATGACGTGAGCCAAAGTCAGATTAATCCGTTCAAGGCGGAAGATGTGGATAAAATACAAAAAAGAGTACAGGCAGAATTGGAGCAGAAGATAGCGTCATCATCATTGAAAAGTAACGCCAAAAACAGGCTGATTACCGAATTGTCAAATATTATTTTCTTGACCAAATCGGTAGGGTGGACTTTGGAATACAACGATGTGGCTGTCGAAAATACTTCAGACTTTTTAAAATAATAAAGGAAGTGTCTCAGAAGTGTGAAAGCTCTTTAATTGTTGTGTATTTGTTTGGTACAACCAACAAGGTTTTGACGTTTTTGCATTGCAGAAATCGTTATTTTTTGTCTGTTTTTACGAAATAGAGAAAGATTTGATGTGAAAAATAGATTTTTTGTAGGTATGTTGTAAAAAAAATCATATATTAGCGTGTTGTTTATTATTAAAATGTATGTTGTATGAAACGATTGTTGATGTTTTTATCTGTTTTGACCTGTTTAGGGGCGGTAGGTCAGGAACTTAGAGGGGTGGTTACTTACCAATCAAGGAATGCTTTGGCCAAATTGGATTTGGAAGACCAGAAGATGGAAGGCGTGTCAGATGATATGAAAAAGATGATAGCCGATGAGATAAGAAAAGCCTCAGAAAAGACATATACCTTGAATTTTGATAAAAACACCTCTGTTTACGAGGAAGTTAAAGAATTAGACATTCAGGAAAGTCCAATGGCAAAAGGGCTTAGAATAATGACAGGAATGACAGACGGAGGCAAGTGTTACAAAAACCTGACCGCAGGTGAATTTGTGCAGGAACGCGATTTGTTTGGAAAACAATTTTTGGTTAAGGACAAAATCATCAAATTTGAATGGGAGCTAACCTCTGAAACCAAACTGATAGGCGAATATGTTTGTTATAAGGCTACCGCTCCGAATAATTTTGATGGAAATGTTTTTCTGGATATGGTTGAAGAGGAGAAAAAGAAGCAAGACAATACAGGTTTTTTGAGTCGTATGGAAAAAGATACCCCCAAAGTTATTACAGCGTGGTATACTCCACAGATTCCAGTGTCGAATGGGCCTTCGTATTTTGGTGGATTACCAGGGCTTATCTTGGAAATAAACGATGGAGAGTCGGTAATTTTGTGTTCGCAGTTGGTTATTAATCCGAAAAACCCAAAAGAAATTAAAGCACCCAAAAAAGGCAAAGAAGTAACCCTAGAAGAATACAACAAAGAATTTAAACAGACTATGGAAGAGCTACAGAAAATGATGCCTTCCAAATAATGTGTATAAGGATTAGATTAATTGTGTACAAAGAAATGAAAAGATTGTTTTTTTTGTTTATGTTATTGTTTTGGGGTGTGCTTCAGGCTCAAAATATTAAGGTTAAGGGAGTGGTCAGAGATTCGTTGCAAAAGCCTGTAGATTTGGCTACAGTTATGGCTGTAAATCTTCAAACGGATAAGATTGACGGATATAATATTACCAATGAGAAAGGGCAGTATGTGTTGCACCTTAAACCAAATTCAAAATATGCAATTAAAGTGAGTTTTTTGGGGTATAGTCCCATAAGTGTAGACTTGGAAACTAAAAATGAGGATATTACCTTACCCATAGAGCTTGAGGGTGCAGGTTTTTTGATAGAGGGCGTAGAGGTAGTGCATCAGATGCCAGTAACCATAGTGGGTGATACTTTGGTGTACAATGCCGATTCGTTTACCAGAGGTACTGAACGCAAATTGGAAGACTTGCTCAAAAGATTACCAGGAGTGGAGGTTGATGAAGATGGTGGTGTAAAGGTCGAGGGAAAAGACGTGAAAAAGTTGATGCTTGACGGTAAAGACTTTTTTGATGGAGATACCAAATTAGGCGTGAAAAACATACCAGCCGATGCTGTAGACAAAGTACAGGTGATTAAAAATTATAATGAGGTAGAACAACTCAAAAGCGTATCGGACAATAAGGACGATTTGGCAATGAATATAACCCTAAAGGAAAACAAGAAAAACTTTTGGTTTGGTGATGTTAGTGCAGGAGTAGGCGTGGCTCGTGATGACGGTAGGTATTTGGTTAATCCGAAATTGTTTTATAATAGTAAAAAGTACAGTGTATCGTTGATTACCAATATGAATAATATTGGTGAACAGCCCATTTCGTATAGTGATTATTTCAAATTTACAGGAGGAATGCGAAATTTGATGAAAAAAGGGGGAACTACAATAGACATATCCAATAATGATTTAGAAATTTTACAAGCCAATAACAACAGAGCTAAAGACATCAGAAGTAGGTTTGTGGCAGCAGATATTAATTATTCGCCAACAAATAAGATTTCAATCAATGGATATACAATCATATCGGACAACAGAATCGATATGCAAACGTGGACTCGAAATTCGATTCTGAATACCGATACAGGCGATGTATTAACAAGCCAAGAAACCACAGACAATATTTATAGGAAAGGGGAGTTGATTATCGGAAAATTGGATTTTAAGTACAAACCTAATTCAAAAATAACCCTCGATTATGATGTGTTTTTCAAAAAATCAAAACAAATTGAAGATTATAACATACATACTCAGGTAATACCTGATGTGTTGCAATCGCAAGATATACAGACTTTTACAAAACAAGACCCTATGTCGTTTAATCAGTCGTTGGCGTTGTATTATGCTCCTAATCAGAAGCATGTAATTTCGGCAGAGATAATGCATTTCTACAACGATGAAAATCCGTTTTACAATGCCAACTTAGGACAAAAACCATTTGATTTACATGGGTATATAGACGGAGAGCTAAGACATAATATCAATCAAGAGCGTTTTGTAAAAACATCGAAGACTGATGTTAAGATTGATTATTATTATGCTTTGAACAAAATATCCAATATTAATCTGACATTGGGTGCTACACATTCGTATCAGCATTTCAATTCACATATTTTTCAGATTTTGGATTCGGGAAATACCAATCATCTTACCGATTCATCGCTTAATAACGATGTTGATTATGTGTTTAACGACACTTATTTGGGGTTGCATTACAAAATTATGTTGGGTAAACTTACTTTAACCCCAGGCATATCAGCACATTCATATCTGATGGAAGATACACAAAAGGGAAGTGTTCATTCGCGTAGGTTTGCTCGTTTTTTGCCAGATATGAGCATAAATTACGAAATAACATCTTCCAAAACTCTGCAGTATCGTTATTCAATGACAAATAATTTTACAGATATAATTAATCTTTCACAGGGGTATGTGTTTAGAGGGTATAACAATCTGTTTTACGGTAATCGAAATCTTGAAAATGCTACTTATCAGAATCATAATCTGTATTATTGGAGCTTTAAGATGTTTAATATGGAGTTTGTAGCAGCAGGGCTAAATTACAACCGAATGGTAAACAATATCAACTCAAGGTCGGCATACAATGGAATTAATGCAGTTAATACGGTGTTTAATTCTAATTTTGCAGACCATACCTTATTGGCGTATCTGACTTATGGGAGAAATTTGTTCAGAGATTATAAGGTCAATTTGAACGGGACGTTTTCTTGGTCAGAATACAATGTTATGCAAACCAATCCATTAACAAATATTTCGGTGTTAAATCCGAGACAATCGTTGATGCAAAACTACAGGGCTACAATCATTACAAATTTTGAAGAAATGCCTAATATTGAAGTAGGATATAACTTCGGAATCAATACTTATCCTGAAGATACATTTTATAATATAGGGCCTGTGATAGGTTTGGATTACCACTTCCTAAAGGCGTTTTCGTTTACGGCCGATTATAAACTGAGTAATTATTATAACAGACAGAAAACCGTAGAGAATAATTATGATTTTTTGGAGGCAAGTATTGCTTATAAAGAGAAAGAATCACCGTGGGAATGCCGATTGTCGGCCACAAATATACTAAATACAAAAACATTAAATTCGGATAGTTTTTCGTCTTTTATGATATCGACATCACAGCATTATATACAACCCAGATATGTAATATTAACATTAAAATATAATTTGTAAATTTTGTAGTTATGAAAAAAATAATAATGTCACTTGTAGTCTTAGTTCCTCTTTGGTTACAAGCCCAAAACAAAGATGTAGCAGGAAACTATTATCTGAATCAGGACGATTATAAAAGAGCAAAGTTTGTAGTCAAACCAGATAATACCTTTGAAATGGTCTTTATTACAGGAAAATACACCCAAGATAAAGACGGAAGAATTTATTTTGAAATAGACAAACCTGCAGATTTTAAAGTAAAAGAAACCGAAAAAGGTCAATCAGATAAGATAACCATTGAACTTAAGACAGGCTATCTAACGCCCAATGATTTGAAGAGTTTTTATATAGGGTATCAGGATCAGGACAAAAAGATGAAGTATCTTAACGCTCTAAATCTGTATGATAGTAGTCCTGAAAATAATTCTGAAGAAGTTATGGATTATTATGATTATCTTGGTCAGTTTACTTTTGAAATCCCTAAAACCACCGTATTACACCTAGTAAATGCGTACAGATTGGAATATAAATTCAGTAGAGAAAAAGGAGGGGTTTGGATTGATGAATATAATTTGTCGAAAGATGTTAAAACTCTTGAGGTTACAGTAAATGCGAGTAATTTTGTGTATAATACTTTTGGCGTTGAGGGAGTAATAACAGAGGAAGGAAATCTTAAATTGTCAGAAATAGGGGGAGACGAAGGAGAACTATATATAAGAGAGGACAAAATTATTCCTGATAAAACGTATTTGGAGAAAGTTAATTCGACCGTTGTTCAAGATTGGGAACATCTGATAACCTTCGATGATAAATCCAAGGAAGAGCAGACAGGGGCAACCTACAAAATTGAGGTTAAGCAAAGTTTGGACGAGGCTCTGAAACAGACCAAAAAGAACAACCAACCTTTGATAGTGTTCTATCAGCCTGAAAATACTTCGGCCCGAAAAAAAGATTTTGAGTCGCTAATCAAACAATTAGAACAGGATAATTCCTATACATTAAGCACCGAAAATAATAAGGTAAATTATTATTTTGCAGACAAAAAAGATGAAAAATGGATTAAGAAAAATAAAATAAGCAACAAAAATCAGATTCTGGTACTTGATTCGGACGGTATGGTGCTTTATCACGAAGAAAATACACCGTCTGAAATAACTCAAAGTTTGCGATACAGTGGAACTATCTTACAGGTGTTCAGAGGAATATATACGTTGAGGACTTTGGATAAGCTGGTTCAAAACAAAAAGACGACTATAGCACAATATCAAGCCGTTTTTAAAGAACTGTTAGAAAATGGTATGTTGGGGTATATTTATCAGAAGAATAACCGCTCGGAAGCACAGGTAACAACCACTGCTCAAAAAGAAAATCAAAAAGTAGATACCGAAAAAGAAGTTGAGGAGGTTGTAGAAGCAGTGGCTACAGCTGCAGCTGCAGTAGCAGCGTGGACAGATTACGATTATTATATGGATTATTTGAAAGATTGGAATGCGGTATACAAAATAAAAACCACCAGAGACCAAATAAATCAAATTTGGAAAAAGATTATACAGAGCCACAAAAACGATAAAAATCTGGATTTGGAATATGCTAAATTGATAGGGCTTAATTACTTTTCGTACAGAGGTGATTATCATACGAGTTTGTTCGACACCTCAAGACGTTATGATCAGACAGATTTAGATGCAATGACCTATGTGGTAAAGTTTTATAAAGAAATAAAAAAAATAGAAGAAGCTCAGACACCAGATGATTATTATAACTCCTCTTGGGGATATTGGTTTTTCTCGGACCATAACTTGGACACAAAATTGGACAAAATAGCAGAAGATAGCTCTAATTTGCTCAATCCAATCAAATCGTTGTACAAACAAGCCTTTGAGCAGGATATTATTCGTTTTGACAGTTATAATTATTTTATAGAAAAATATTTCCCAGAAGAACATTTAGAAGTTTTTGGACAATATTTTGATAGTATTGTAACTGGTAACGAGCATATCATAGTAGCGTTGGACAAAAGTTATTCATCGAGCAGAGAAAGAGATGAGTATGGTATGTTATCTTCAGATTGGACGTACTACAAGATGTTATTTGCCAATAATGCCAATAATACAGCTTGGGTGGCGGTAGAAAAACACAGAGACGATAAGCAAAAGGTGGCTAAGGCTCTAAAATGGTCGGCAGTATCTGTGGAGTTAGACCCTGAAAATCCGTATTATTTGGACACTTATGCCCATTTGTTATACCTCAAAGGCGATAGAAATAAAGCCATTGAAATACAACGTAAAGCCGTAAAAATAATTCAAGATAGTCCGAACATTTACAATCAAGGAAACGAAGATACAATCATGGAGGCATTAGACAAAATGATTAAAGGAAACCTATAAAAAGTAGGTTCAGCATAGGAACAAAGAAATAAACAGACGCATCAACTGATCAATACAATTTGGAAGATGTACAATAACGAACGTTTTTCAAAGTATTATTTGACCTGTTGCTCTGTATTGTTTCTTTGTTTTTTAAAAAAATAATATCTTTGTAGAAAATCCTAAAAAGCCTTTATGAGCGAAGAATTAGATGATATAATACCAGAATTGCCCAATACAGAAGAGCATCATGATACCATAACCAAAGTTACAGGTATGTATCAGGATTGGTTTTTGGATTATGCCTCGTATGTTATTCTAGAACGTGCCGTACCAGCAGTAGAAGACGGTTTTAAACCAGTGCAAAGACGTATTATGCACTCTATGAAAGAATTAGATGACGGCAGATACAACAAGGTGGCGAATATAGTGGGGCATACCATGCAATACCATCCGCACGGCGATGCCAGTATTGGCGATGCTATGGTGCAAATAGGTCAGAAAGACTTATTGATTGACACGCAAGGTAACTGGGGAAATATACTCACAGGCGATGGGGCGGCTGCTCCCAGATATATAGAGGCCCGTTTGAGCAAATTTGCCATAGACGTACTCTACTCGCCAAAAATTACACAGTGGCAACTCTCGTATGACGGCAGACGCAATGAGCCAATTAATTTACCTGCAAAATTCCCAATATTGTTGGTGCAGGGAGCAGAAGGTATAGCCGTGGGGCTTTCGACCAAAATTCTTCCTCATAATTTTAATGAACTGATAGATGCTTCTATCAAAATATTAAGAGCCAAACCCTTTGTGCTTTACCCTGATTTTCCGACAGCAGGTATTGCTGATGTGTCCAATTACAATGACGGCAATCGTGGAGGAAGGGTGCGGATAAGAGCCAAGATTACCCAATTGGACAAAAATACGTTGGTAATCACGCAAATACCTTTTTCAACCAATACTTCTTCGTTGATTGATAGCATATTAAAAGCTAATGAAAAAGGAAAGATAAAAATAAAAAAAATTGAAGACAACACCGCTGCCGAGGTTGAAATCTTGATTCATTTAGCTTCGGGCGTGTCGCCAGACAAGACCATTGATGCACTGTATGCCTTTACGGCTTGTGAAACCTCAATAGCTCCGTTGGGTTGTGTGATTAAGGACAACAAACCGCTGTTTATAGGGGTTTCTGAAATGCTCAAAATTTCGACCCAACGCACCGTAGATTTGATTCGACAAGAGCTTGAAATACAACTGGGCGAATTAGAAGAAAAATGGCATTTCTCTTCGTTGGAAAAGATTTTTATCCGAGAAGAAATGTACATCGATTTTAAACTCTATACAGACAAAGAATCGTTGTACAAATATTTGTATCACCGATTTGAGCCATTTAAGGATTTGTTAATCAGAGCTATAAATGATGAAGATTTACACCGTTTGACTCAAATTCAGATGATACGCATTACACGGTTCGACTCCTATAAGGCGGAGGAACTTATAGCCAAAATAGAAGAGGATATTCAGCAAGTAAAATACCATATAGAACATCTGATTGATTTTGTAGAGGATTATTTTAAAAAATTAAAAGAAAAATACGGCAAAGGAAAAGAACGCAAAACAGAGATTCGCAATTTTGACACCATTGAAGCTACTAAAGTGGTGTTGCGTAATATCAAACTCTACGTAAACCGAGAGGAAGGATTTATAGGTACAGGACTCAAAAAAGACGAATACGTTGCCGATTGTTCGGATATTGATGACATAATAGTATTTTTGAGAAACGGACAAATGATTGTTACAAAGGTAGATGACAAAAAATTTGTAGGCAAGGATATTATTCACGTATCGGTATTTGACAAAAACGACAAACGTACCATTTATAACATGATTTATAGAGATGGTAAGTCAGGCTCGGCTTTTGTCAAACGCTTTAGCGTAACAGGAATTACTCGCGACAAAAATTACGACCTTACACAAGGCAAACCAAATTCTTCGGTGCTGTATTTTTCGCACAATCCTAATGGAGAGGCCGAAGTAGTAACCATTTTGCTCAGACAGATAGGAAATATCAAAAAACTTAGATTAGATTTGAATTTTGCCGATATAGCAATAAAAGGCAGGGCTTCTAAAGGAAATACGGTAACTAAACATTCTATCAAAAAAATAGACCTTAAAGAAAAAGGAATCTCGACCCTACGACCTAGACGAATTTGGTTTGATGACACCGTACAACGCCTCAATGTAGACGGTAGAGGGGAGTTGTTGGGAGAGTTCAAGCCTCAGGATAAAATACTCGTTATAAGTCAGTCGGGCAAGATAAAAACCATCGTACCCGAACTATCAACGCATTTTGACGAGGATATGATTGTTATCGAAAAATGGAAACCTCAAAAACCAATATCAGCCATTTATTACGATGGCGAAAAAGAAAGGTATTACGTAAAACGCTTTTTGATAGAAAACGAAAATAAAGAAGAAACCTTTATTACAGAACACGAAAAATCACAGCTCGAGGTGGTTTCGACCGATTATATTCCGATGGTTGAGGTTGTGTTTGCAAAAGTAAAAGGAGTACAAAAAGATAATGTAGTACTTAACTTGGAGGAATTTATAGCCGTAAAGGGAATCAAAGCCTTGGGTAATCAGCTTTCGGCAGATAAAATAAAACAAATCAATTTACTTGAGCCACTTCCTTATCAAGAAATAGAAGAAGTGCCTGAGGAAGAATTACCATTGAGTGAACCTTCAGAAGACGGAGATTTCAAAATAGACGAAAATGGACAGACATTATTGTTCTAGTCTTGTTGTGATTCAATAGAAATTTAATTAGTTTTGTCAAAAAAAGAAAAATGTCAGAGATACGTGTAAGATTTGCACCAAGTCCAACAGGACCGCTACATATAGGAGGCGTACGAACAGCATTGTTTAATTATCTATTTGCTAAAAAAAACGGAGGTACTTTTTATCTCAGAATTGAGGACACCGACCAAACTCGTTTTGTAGAAGGTGCCGAAAAGTACATATTGGAGTCGTTGGAATGGTTGGGAATATCGCCCGATGAAACTATTGGCAAAAACGAAAAATACGGGCCTTATCGTCAGAGCGACCGCAAAGATATATATAAAAAATATGTTCAAGAACTCATCGATAAGGGTTGGGCGTATTATGCCTTTGATACAGCCGAAGAACTCGATGGTTTACGTGCCGAAAAAGAAGCTAAAGGCGAAACGTTTGTATACAATCATTCGACCAGAGGAGGTTTGAAAAATTCTCTGGCAATGTCTGAATCAGCACTTCAAAAATTACTCGAATCGGATACTCCTTTTGTGGTGCGATTCAAAGTACCTGAAAATGAGGTGTTGCACATTACAGATATTATTCGAGGCGAAATCAAGTTTGAAACTTCGTTGCTCGATGATAAAGTGTTGTTTAAGTCCGATGGAATGCCTACATACCATTTGGCGAATATAGTAGACGATCATTTGCAGAAAACATCGCATGTTATACGAGGCGAAGAGTGGTTGCCTTCGCTACCCTTACACGTGATGTTGTATCAGGCTTTTGGTTGGGAAGTACCCCAATTTGCCCATCTTCCACTAATTCTCAAGCCGATAGGAAATGGAAAACTCTCTAAACGCGATGGGGACAAATTCGGATTTCCTGTGTTTCCTCTGACTTGGAACGACCCTAAATCGGGCGAAACATTGGTAGGATACCGCGAGAAGGGATTTTTTCCTGAGGCGGTGGTTAATTTTTTAGCCTTACTGGGGTGGAATGATTCTACTGAACAAGAACTTTATTCACTTGCCGAATTGGAGCAAGTATTTGATTTGCAAAAAGTAAGCAAATCAGGAGCGAAATTCGACCCAGAAAAAAACAAATGGTTTAATCATCAGTATTTGATTAGATATGACAATACGTATTTGGCAAGTCTGTTCAAGTCAGAATTGTCCCAAAAAGGCATAGTCGTAGCAGATGCTGTACTCGAAAAAATTGTAGGTCTGGTGAAAGACAGAGCCAATTTTATAACTGATTTTTGGGAACTTACTTCCTACTTTTTTGAAGCTCCAACAACTTATCAAGAGAAAGCTCTCAAGAATTGGAAATCCGAAACGAGTGAGATAATCAGCAAGGTAAAAGAGATTTTTTCTAGGGCAGATGTTTTTGAGGCTATGGTTTTGGAACAAGAAGTCAAATCGTGGGCATCGGACAATCAGATAGGTATCGGAAAATTGATGCAACCGTTGAGGTTGTCAATGGTCGGAGATATGAAAGGTCCAGATTTGTTCGATATTATAGCGATTTTAGGAAAAGAAGAGACGATTTCCAGAATTGAAAAGGCTCTTCAGACCATAAAAGTTTGAAAAGAAAGAGGTGTAATTAAGATTTAAAGGGGCTGGATTGTTGGAAAGAGCATTCTGACTGTCTGGTATACAGGAGAAAACATATTTTGTGTAAAAAAGTTTTAGAAAAATTTTTTTATATTTAATAAAAGTCGTAATATTGCACTCGGTTAATCAAGCTGGTCCTATAGCTCAGTTGGTTAGAGCACCTGACTCATAATCAGGTGGTCCCTGGTTCGAGCCCAGGTGGGACCACAACACAAAACGTCTACATTTTTTTGTAGGCGTTTTTTTTTTATTTCAATTAAAAATAAACCTATATTTGTTGTTTTGAAGTAATTGATAATGATATGACAAATAAGGTACTATTGTTGATTGGATTTTGGTTGTTTGGATTAGGAACTATGGCTCAAGATATAGAGCAGATTGCAGAGTTGGAAAAACGAAGTGTAACCAAAACTCTTTTTGAGGCTAATGCAAATACAAATAATTATGATTTGGTGTATAATCGGCTTGATTTGGAGGTCGATCCTGCGGTGCAATATATATCGGGCAATGTTACAGCTTACTTTCGTGCTAAAGAAAATTTGAATCAAATTGTGTTTGATTTGTCGGATAATCTAGAGGTGGGGCAGGTTATGCAAAGAGGAGTTGCTCTCTCGTATAGTCATAATGGGGGTGAGCTTAGGGTAACGCTTCCTAATACCTTGTATGTTAATGTGTTAGATTCGCTTACCATCAGTTATGCAGGAGTGCCACAAGACGCGGAAGATTCGTTTGTAACACATTATCAAAACGGAACTCCAGCATTATATACGCTTTCGCAACCTTATGGAGCTATGGAGTGGTGGCCGTGTAAACAGGATTTGAATGACAAAATTGATGTTATAGATATTTTTGTAAAAGCACCAGCTCAATATGTAGCTGTAGCCAATGGTATGCAGCAATCAATAGAATACGACGGAATGGGCAAGAAGATTACGCATTTCAAGCATAATTACCCTATTCCAGCTTATTTGGTTGCCATAGCCGTTACCAATTATCAGCTGTTTGAGCAAACGGTTCATGGTGTAACGCATACTTTTCCGATAATCAATTATTTGTATCCGTCCAATTATCAACAATCTTCGTCTCAATTGGCAGTTACGCTTCCGATTATGAATCTGTTTGAAAGTTTGTTTGGGGCGTATCCGTATTCGGAAGAAAAATATGGTCATGCCCAATTTGGGTGGGGAGGCGGTATGGAACACGCTACAGTCTCGTTTATGGGAGGTTTTGGCAGATCACTCATTGCTCACGAATTAGCCCATCAATGGTTTGGTAATAAAATAACCTGTGGAAGTTGGAGCGATGTCTGGATTAACGAAGGATTCGCTACTTATTCAGAAGGATTGGTGGTAGAACATTTCGATGGACAAAATGCCTTCGCGTTTTGGAAGGCAAATCGCAAAGAAAATATTACGGAGTTACCTTGGGGAAGTTTGTATGTAGAAGATACTTTGAATGTTAATAGAGTTTTTAGTTCTCGATTAAGTTATAACAAAGGTGCTATGGTGGTTAATATGCTGAGGTTCAAATTGGGCGATGCTACTTTTTTTCAAGGAATCAAAAATTATTTGTCTGATGTAAATCTAGCGTATAAATATGCCTATACTGCCGATGTAAAATCACATTTAGAAGCCGTTTCAGGAATGGATTTAGAAGAATTTTTTCAAGATTGGGTGTACGGACAAGGCTATCCAATTTACGATATTAAGGCGTATATGCTGAATAACAATACTTTGCAAATACGAGTGCGTCAGAGCCAATCGCACAATTCGGTATCTTATTTTGAAATGCCCGTGCCTGTAAGGTTGCACAAATCAAACGGAACCTATCAAGACCTAGTGTTAGACAATACCTATAATGAACAAATATATGAAGTACCAGTAGACGCTCAGGTAGTGGGCGTTGAATTTGACCCTAATAACGATATTATATCGGCTTATAGTAGTGCTTATCTTGAAATAAATGAATGGCAACAGACTCGCGTACAGGTTGTTCCTAATCCTGCTCAAGGTTCTTTTGAAGTATTACTCCCTGATGATGTGGTGTTTGATAGAGCCGTTTTGTATGGTATAGATGGCAAAGCATTGAAGCAGTTTGAGGCGGGGCAAAGTTTAGATATATCGGAGATGTCTGCAGGAACTTATGTTTTGGAAGTATACACAAATAGAGGTAATTTGCGAACCAAATTGATAAAGTAGTGTTTAACCTAACAAAAAATGTTTATCTTCGCAAAAAAAACACTAATTAATAAAACGTGTATAATTTTAAAATTTATAAATATGAAGAAAAATATCTTATCAGCAATATTGCTTTTGTCGAGTTTGTTTGTTGTAGGACAAGAGGCAGAGGTTTTGTACAAAGAAAAGTATTCCAAACTTGATTTTGTGTATCAAAGAGCAGTAATGGGGGCTGGGAATCTTGCAGGAGGAAATCACGATGGCTCTACTTATCCAAGTATGAGTTTTAATAGGGACAGATATGGTCAGTTTGGAGTTCAGTACAATTTTGCCCAAGTGGGAAAGTTTAATTTCAAAACAGGGATTATACTCAAAAAATACGCTCCTACCTTTGATTTGCACATCAAGAGTGAAGATGTGGGCGTAAATTGGGAAGATCCTTTTACAGACAATGCCGTGGTGGAGGAGTTTATCATAGATATTCCTTTGAAGGCAGAGTTTTATCAGCCTATATCGGATAAATTTAACGTAATGTTGGGTTTGGGAGCTAATGTGGGTGTTTTTACAGGAGATTATCAGGATAATGCTAGTGTGATAGGTATGTCAATGGATGGAGGTGGAGGAAATGTTAGAGACCTTTTTGATATGTATGCTACAGATGTGTCTACTTTTAATGTATCATTAGAATTTTCAGCTGGAATACAGTATAAGGCTAATTTTGGTCTGATTGCTCTGTCTGTATTCTTTAATAATTCGTTAGTAGATTATATGCAAGGACATTATCTGATTAAGAATGTTGATAATGTAACCGACAAAAAAGGCACTTTTTCTGTAACGAGCAATCATTATGGATTGAGTTTGAGTATTAGCCCTAAAAAAGGTTGGGTTGGTTCTATTTTTGGTAAGAAGTCAATGTAGTACAAGTTTTGTGTAAAACTTCGGTAGTCTATTTTTGTAGCACTGTTTTTGATGGAATATTTTAATCATTGGTAAGAATTATATAAAGAATTGTTTTTTGATAAAAACGTTTATATTTGTAAAGGAAAATATTGATTGATAAAACGCGTTTAATTTTAAAAATTTTTATTAATATGAAGAAAAGTGTATTATTATTGATGTTGTGTTTATTTATCTCGTGTGATGATAGAGATGTTAATGATGATGTATCCAGTTCTACTGACGCATATCAGTATAAACAGAGTACAATGTTTAATTATATAGAGTCTATAGGTGTTGGATTTTTATTTAATAATTGTCAAAACAATATATTGATATTTCCAACGTGGGACAAGTATCATGAGACAATAGATGCTCTTGATCAGATGACAGAACAGTATTGTGATAATTTTGATAGTAGTGTTCCAAATGGAATTTCAGACGAACAATATGACGCTTTGGCTGACGCTGCTAATTTTGATGAAGATGATATACTTCGTAAGTTTGAAGAAGATTTGGAGTTTTGTTCTTTAAGGCAAAAAATAGAAGCTTTGGAAAATAGCTGGTTAGAGCAACAAGGAGATGGAGACTGGGATATGGATTCAGACCCTGATAATCATTTTATTGATGATGAGACAGAAAGAGCTTTGTTAAGTCAGAATGTGGAGGTAATAATAGGAGATAAAATAAAGGGGTATACATATTATAGATTTTTTGATGATATGGGTACATGGATAGAATTATACGCTAATAATATATCAGTACTAACTCAAATGATACAAAATCAACCTGTAAAAAATCCTAGATCTATAGCAATAGTCCATAAACCAGAAATTCTTTATGAGGGTTCTTGTAAATATAAAGTAGATGAGCGTAAACCTAGAGACTTTGATAATTATAAGCTAAAAAGAGTCAGTAAAGTGCGTCCAGCGTTTGGTACAAATTGCTTAAGTAATCCGTGTAAAAGTATATTTCCGAGTATTATAAAGTCTAAAACAAAAGGATATGTAAAAAGAGGAAATAAATGGAGGTCAAGAAGGTTAAATATAGCTGCAGGAATATGTGGTGAGAACCCTAATGAAGTGGGTTATGTGTTCATTGATTGTGTTGATGAAGATTCATTGTATAAGGTTAAGGAAAAAAGAAGACGTAAAGTAAAAGTAAAATATAGGTCTATAACCGATATGAATACATATTATAGTCCTCCAAGAAGATATAATTTTGAATTAAGAGATAATAGATTGTATAGCTTTCATAAGGTGAATGGTAATGTAGAAAAGATAGATTTTTATGATTATGCAAATTAGTATGAAGAAAAGTGTTTTATCAGTAATATTGTTTTTGTCGAGTTTGTTTGTTGTAGGACAAGAGGCAGAGGTTTTGTACAAGGAAAAGTATTCCAAACTCGATTTTGTGTATCAAAGAGCAGAGATAGGGAAGATGCATCTTGTAAGCGGAAATTACGATGGTTCTACTTACCCAAGTATGAGTTTTAACAACGACAGATATGGTCAGTTTGGGGTTCAGTACAATTTTGCCCAAGTGGGAAAGTTTAATTTCAAAACAGGAATTATATTCAAAAAGTACGCTCCGACTTTTAATTTACACGTTAATAGTGAAGATGTAGGAGTAGAACATTGGGAATCTCCATCTAAATATCCGATTGTGGAAGAATTTATTATAGATATTCCTTTGAAAGCAGAATTTTATCTGCCTATATTTGATAAATTGAATGTAATGTTGGGATTAGGAGCTAATTTGGGTGTTTTTACGGGAGATTATAAAGAGAATGCCCGTTTGTTAAGTGTGTCAGTGAATGATGGGGCTGGAAATAGTAAGGAAATTTTTGAGTTATATCCTTATCACGTTCCTACTTTCAATGTTGCTATAGAGGCTTCGATAGGAGTGCAATATAAGGCTAATTTTGGTCTGATTACCTTGTCGATGTTTAGAAACAATTCGTTAATGGATTATATGCAAGGGCATTATGTGTTTAAAAATCTCAATAATGTAACCGACAAAGAAGGTACTTTTTACGTAACGAGCAATCATTATGGGTTGAGTTTGAGTGTTAGTCCTAAAAAAGGTTGGGTTGGGTCTATTTTTGGTAAGAAGTCAATGTAGAACAAGTTTTGTGTAAAACTTCGGTACACTTGTATAAAAAATAAGTCTTGAGTTTTTCAAGGCTTATTTTTTATTGCCCTATTTTTGACGGAGAAGCTGTATGGACTAAATATTCATCAAAAAGTAAATAAATGAAATATAACGATTTTTTCAACAAAATATCTCAACAAATGGTTTAAAATGATGAGTTTTACTCTAGTTGTTTTGCTAAAACGCTAAAAAAACTTTGGCAAAGTGCTTTGAATCGTGTTAAGGTTCAGAAAGTTTAAGCAAAACAGAAATAGAGATGAGTTGGGAGTATCTTAAACGCTATTGAATAGGTTTAAAAAAATTTTCCAAAAAAAAGTGGAGGATATTAAAAAAATAACTAACTTTGAAAATTGTAAGGTAAATCCTTACGAGGAATAATAATGTAAACTAAATAAAAAACAATAATATGAAACAGTTCTTTACTATGTTTTCACTAGTCTTATTTGCGGGAGGTACGGTTTTCTCTCAAGAGTATTTTAGTGAGAATTTCGAAAATGGTTCTGCTATGTGGCAGAATGTAGACAACAATAACGACAACCTCATGTGGGAGGAGATTTCTGTAGGTCAGGCTTTTAATACGGACTTCTATGGTGCAAAATCCATGATTTCGTATTCATACAAACAAGGTGCTCCGAACAATGGAGTTATCACTCCTGATAACTTGCTTATTTCTCCTGCAGTAGATTTGACTTCGGCTACAGGAAATGTTACACTGGAATTTTATATTCGTACACATCTAAATTATCCAGCAGATCATTTAAGTGTTTATGTTACTACCTCAAATACACCAGCAGATATTTTGGCTACAACTCCTTTATTGCAAGAAACGGTTCAAGAGGGAGGGACTAACCTTCGTAGACGTGTTGATTTGTCTCAGTTTGTAGGTCAGACAGTTTATTTAACTTTCAGACATCATAATTGTACGGATCAGTTCTATGTTGTTTTGGATAATATTTCTGTTAAAAATTTACCTAATAATGATGTTTCGGTTACTAGTGTCGATGTAAAAAAATATTTATTGGCTAATCAAAATAACCCTTTGAAACTTCAAGTGGAAAATTTGGGAGCTAATGAAGTGAACGCTCTTACAATAAATTGGAATGATGGTGAGGATCATGTAGCGACTATTCCTCTAACTATTCCTTCAGGAGGTAGTGCAATGATAGAACATACTATTCCTCTTAACTATTCAGTAGTAAATTCGTACAATGCACAAATTACTGTTGAACAGGTAAATGGCGTTGCTGATGCAGATCCTACAAATAACCAAGCTAATGTAAGCTATTCTGTAATTTCACAAGATGGAGGAGCTAAAGTGCTTATTGAAGAAGGAACTGGTACATGGTGTGGATGGTGTCCTAGAGGTATAGTGGCTATGGACTATATGTATCAAAACTATGCAGATAAATTTATAGGTATTGCGGTGCATAATAACGACCCTATGGCAGTTTCGGCTTATGATTCTGCTGCGGGATTCCCTGGTTTCCCTGGAATGAATATTGATAGAGAAATTCTTGGAGAAGGCGTTGCACGTCAACTTATGGAAGATTATGTGAATGAACGTTCAGCTAATCCGAATCCAGTAAAACTTGAAGTTAATATGGTTCGTAATGGTAATGAGCTTACAATTACTCCAAAAGCTACTTTCTATACTAATATGACTAAAGAGATGCGTTTTGCGGCTATTGTTGTAGAGAATGGTGTAAAAGGAACTAGCTCAGGGTATAATCAAGCAAATTTTTACGCTGGTGGTGGAAATGGACTTATGGGTGGTTTTGAAAATCTTCCTCAGTTAGTACCTGCAGCTCAAATGGTATATGATCACGTTGGTAGAGCTTTAATAGGAGGTTATGATGGTCAAGCTGGGTCTATACCTGATACTGTTACTGATGGTCAAGAAGTAGAGTATACATTTAACTACACAATCCCTTCTGGTTTTGTTCCTTCAAAATTAGACATTGTAGTTTTGGTAATTGATACTGCTACAGGAACGGTGATTAATGCTAACAGTGCTAGTGTGGCAAGTTTGAATGTGAATACTTTTGAAAATGCTGCTGCCTTTACAGTATATCCAAATCCTGCTAAAGATGTTGTAAACTTCTCTTTGGATTTTACAGGTGATTTAGATGTTAAACTTTATAATATCAGTGGTCAAGAAGTGTTAAACCAAAAAGTAAATGCTTACCAAGCTCAAGATGTACATTCACTTCCAGTGTCGAATTTGGCTAAAGGAGTGTATTTTGTACGTGTAGAGGGTAATGGTCAAGTTGCTACTCAAAAATTGATAGTTGAATAATTAACAAGTAACTCAAAAATCCTCACAAATTTTGGTTTGTGAGGATTTTTTCTAATATTTTAAAAAAAATGAAAACATTAAAAAAATCATTATTAGCATTGTGCCTTTCAGTTTTTGGATATGCTAATGCACAATTTACACTACTTACAGTAGGTGGTGATGTTATTGAAGATAACCATACGGTAACTTACAATGTTGTGGGGAATCTTCAAGATGATACTGCATCGTTCAAGTTTCAGATCAAAAATGAAAATAGTTTTCCAATTTTACTTAAAGGAGAGGTGGTAGAAATGGAAGGTGCAGATGGTACAAATGTACAATTTTGTATGGGAGATTGCTTAAATAGCGTACAAGTAGGGACGTTGGTGCCAGGTACAGGGGGCTATCAGATAGCAGCCAATTCGCTTTCGTCAGAGTACGGAAGCTATTTTAAAAATATGAATGAAGCAGGTTCTGATTATAAAAAATATCGTTTTAAAATATACCAAATAGATAATTTCGGAAACCAAACAGGAGAGGCTATTCATATTGATTATATTTATAACAAAACGGTGAGTGTTCAAGATATTCAACAGCACGGTTTTGACATTTATCCAACGGTAGTTAAAAATCAATTTACAATAGAATTATTAGACAATGCTGATGTAGAAGTGGTTAATATTCAAGGTAAAGTGATTAAGAAAATGAAACTGAGTCAAGGAGCTAATGTTGTTGATATAGACGGCTTTAACTCAGGAGTTTATTTTGTAAGAGTTGTAGGAAAAGCGAATGCAATTAAGATTGTAAAACAATAATAAACTGATTTTTTTAGATAATTCTTTTCGACTCTATCCATGTCTATACCTCAGATAATTATCAGAAAGTAGGCTTGGGTGGAGTCGATTTTTTTTAGTATACAAAATATTTATAAAGATAATGATGCAGCATATTAAGGGGACTAGAAAAGTGCTAAATGCGTGGGCTTTATACGATTGGGCAAATTCGGTGTATAGTTTGGTGATAGCCTCTACAATATTTCCTATTTACTACGGAGTGTTGTTCGAACAGAAACAAATCAATACTATAGAGGTGTTTGGCATAACGTTTATAAGCACAGCTTTAATTACTTTTGTAACCGCTTTGGCATTTTTGATAGTAGCCTTTATGTCGCCTTTGCTCTCAGGTATCGCTGATTTTATAGGAAACAAAAAGGTGTTTATGCAATTTTTTTGTTTTTTGGGTGCTTTTTCGTGTATTGGATTGCATTGGTTTAGTCTCGAACATATCTATCTGAGTTTGTTTTTCTATCTATTTAGCCTGATTGGATTTTGGGGTAGTTTGGTGTTTTACAACTCGTATCTGCCAGATATAGCTTATCCAGAACAGCAAGACAGCATAAGTGCCAAGGGGTATTCGTTAGGATATGTTGGTAGTGTGGTTTTGTTGTTGATTAATTTGGTAATGATAATGGGAGCAGAAGGAGAAAAGGCGATGCAAATGATGCGTATTTCGTTTGTAATGGTGGGAATATGGTGGATTGGCTTTGCACAATATTCGTTTTATATTCTTCCGAAAGGCAATAAGAATAAAGGAAAAATCACCTCAAGGGTGTTTTTCAAAGGATTTAACGAGCTGCTTCAGGTTAAAAATAAACTATCCGAAACACCCAAATTAAAGACTTATCTTGTGGCGTTTTTTGTTTATAGTATGGCTGTTCAGACGGTGATGATAGTGGCCACTTACTTTGGAGAGCAGGAAATACAATGGAATGAGGGCGAAAAAAGTACAGGACTCATCATAAGCATATTGGTTATCCAAATTATAGCTGTTATGGGGGCTTTTCTTACTTCGAGGCTTTCCGCTAAAATAGGAAATATACCTACCTTGATTATTATTAATGTGGTTTGGATATTTATCTGTGTGGTGGCGTATTTTATTTCATTGCCTATACATTTCTATTTGGTTGCAGGGCTGGTTGGTATGGTAATGGGAGGTATTCAGTCTTTGTCTCGTTCAACATATTCAAAATTTTTACCACAAACACAAGATACGACCTCGTTTTTTAGTTTTTACGATGTAGCTGAAAAAATCGGAATTGTAGTAGGTATGGGACTTTATGGTTTTATTATCCAACTTACTGGCAGTATGCGAAATGCTATTGTTTTCCTTGCGGTGTTTTTTATCGTTGGGGTAGTGTTGTTGTTGAGGGTGTTAAAGGTAAAAGAGACCCCTATAACAAATAATGAAAATAGTGAGCGGTTGGTGTAATTGGGAAATTGTAAATATTAGGTAAGTTAAAGAAAATGAGGTGTTTATATCGGTGTGTAAATGAAATAAACACCTACAAGCCCACTCAAAATAGGGGTAATTTAGCCTTGTAAATAGAGATATAAACGAGACCTTTGCAAGGCAAATTCCCCTAAAATTACTTATTAAACATTTGAATATTA
>JAUMYH010000108.1 GCA_030528745.1 Bacteroidota bacterium | reverse complement strand
TCGCTCCGCTCTTGATGAATTAGTTATGCTGAACAACCAACTTTAAACCGAATGACTTAATTTTATTTGGGTTGTCAGAGTAAATTAGGAGAAAATGAGTGTGTGAGTTGAAGTATTTAAACGGAAGCTGTAAGCAAAAAATAGGGTAGTTTTTCTACCCTATTTTTTTGACAATCAAGCCATAGTTAAAAGCGTATGACAATTGGAGCACAATGGTAGTAGTGGGTATTTCCTCCTTGGTCGACACTCGTTACCGTTAGATAGTAGCTATAAGATCCATTGCGACTGGGTAAACGAAGTCTTACCTCTACTTCATCACGTCCATTTACGTTCGACTCACTCGCCTCAAATCTAGAAGCGCATTCGCTATTTTGTTTCACATAAATCGTCGCCCTACCAGTGAAAACTGAGTTATCAATCTTTTTCACGGAAAAGGTTACGATGTTACTTGCAGAGTCGTACTCTTTAACTCTCCCAACAATGAGGCTCGGGCCTGCCAAATATATTCCACAGCTAGATCGACCGGATTGTCTAATAGCTCGCGTAAATTGACCTTTCGCAGGTGAGAAGGATGGCTCGGGTTGTTCAGGTCGTTTTCCGTATCCAGTTACGCGAATACTTTCATTTCCACCATTTGACTCAACGATTATCGTCCCATTATAGTATTGTTTACTACTTGGAGAAAACTCAACTGAGATATCAATCGTCTCACCTTCATTTAAAACTCTTGGATAATAGCCTACTCGGTATCCATATGGGGCTGAAATTCTGTTGATTCTCAGTTGTCCGCCACCGTTATTTGAAATCTGAAAATATTTTTCCTCTTTATTTCCAACGAGAATATTTCCGAAATGAAGATTTGTAGTGCTTACAGATAAGGAGGGCTCTCTTTCCGGTTCTTTTTGCTCTTCAACATAAGCAGATACCTCAATGGATGAATCGCCTTGCACAGCATTCGATATAACATTAATCATTCCTCCAAATTGTCCAGCTCTGTCTGGCTTAAAACGTACGTTAATTTTTCTTGACTCGCCAGCGTTAATATCTATCGAACGTGTTGGACTAATCGAAAATCCATCGGGAACTTCTATTTTGGATATAGAAAGAACTCCTCTTCCTGTGTTGCGTATATAAAAGGCTTTTTCTTGTTGCTGGGTACCTTGCATTATATTTCCAAAATTAAGGTTTCCTTGTATCCGAATTTCAGGGTTTTCCTCAATTTTTTGATTTTTAATAACATTGGCAGATATTGGTAACCTCACCTCTTTAGCGTTAAAAGCATTTGAACGTATAACAAGTTCAGCTTCCAAAACACCTTCTTCTGAAGGGGTAAACCGTACTTCAATCAATTTCGAGCTATTGGGTTCAATTTCCTTATTATCCCAGTTAACATAACAATTAGAAGGCGTATCAATATGAGCGATTATCAAATTTTTGCTACCTTTATTTTTGATAAGAACTCGTTTTATTTTAGTCTCCCCCACTATTACTTGCTCAAAATTTATACGATTTTCATTGATCTCAATGATAGATTTTTTGTCAGGAATATCGTTGTTATCATGATTTCTTGCGTCGATAATCACACGGTCTATTACAAAAAGAGCGTAGTCACTATCAGTTTTTATGAGAGCATCTCTTAGGATGTTTTCAGGGACTCTTCGTGGCTGTTTCTCCCCCCAACTATTGATGATAAAATAATAAGCTTCTCCATTAATCTCCTCATAGCCATTAATTAGGACAGCATGATTGTCTCTGGACGATAGGTTCTGGTTATTAGACCATATTAAATACTTACTATCGTAGTAAGGCTCTCTAAAGCTTCCCTCACCGTTAGATAAATGAATACCAGCAACAACTGGGTGTTGATCTCGCAGGAAGCGACGAATATCTTTAAAGTCTATATTATAAAACTTCCCAATTCTATACTTTGCTTGAGCCATTTGGCTTTCATTGGGCAAGGTTAAACATTCAAGTACAGAGTAGGGCTTTACCCTTGTGCTAGCACAGCCTCCATCTTTGAGTTGAGTATAAGAAGCAGAAAAGTACGCTCCACATTCGTGCTCGTTTTCCTGAGTAGCAAGGCAGCCATACCCTGGTCGGGTTCTAATAAGGCTATGGAGATAACTTGCGCTCAAGATGATATCATCATTATAGTAGCTCATATTCATTTCATCACGTACATAAAAACTCACTTGAGACGTAGTAGCAAAGCTTACACAGCTGCCTACAATACCTTGATCTCTTCCAATCGGGACGTCTAAAAACACACTTGGAGGATAAGTTACGTTGCCAGCGGATGAAGATTTCAGCTTTTGAAAACCATCAAAATTAATTTTCAAGTCAACACCTTTCCGGTGTTCGAAACTTATTGTTTTCTTGTCATTTGAGATGTTATCATCTCCACCATTACTACCTTCTTTTTCTTTAACGCATCCGACAAAAATGGAGGTTAAAATCAATACACGTAAAAAAAAATGTTTAATCATAATATCAGTTTTTTTAATTTTCTGCAAATAATATATTATATTACAATAAATTACATTAAGTAATTTTTTATTAACATTGGTTTTATGCTTTACAGCACGCCCTATTTCCTCATTTTTCGCCATTGTATTTATTGGTACAACAGGCGATTTGACCGTAGAGTTAGGAAGTATGTCTCCAAGATTGAGGCTGTTTACATTGACAAAATTAGTATTGTCTTGTTGGTTATTTAGCTCTAAACCATCGTAAGAATTAGTATTTCTTTTCATAAGTAAAAAAGCCGCTTGGTTAAAACTTCATTCAGGTGCGGCATGTAAACCTTCGTGAAGTTTGTTGATAGTATGAAAAGTGATATAAGATGTCACCCCTTGCACTTTCTTCGACAAAGATAACGTCTGTTTTCGGGTAA
>JAUMYH010000032.1 GCA_030528745.1 Bacteroidota bacterium | reverse complement strand
TAAGTTCTGGATTAACAGAAAGGATTAAGGCTGCCACTCCTGATACATGGGGTGCTGCCATTGATGTGCCGTTGTTAGAATCGATGTACCCATTATTTACTGTTGATAATATATATTTACCAGGAGCAACAACATCTAATTTTGAGCCATATCCTGAAGATCTAGGATGGAAAAATGTAGCCCTAGTTCCACCTGGATTTATAGCACCGACAGTAATTATTCTATTATCGAATGTGGCAGGATAATCCATTACATCTCCATAATTTCCAGAAGAAAAGACTACTATAGTTCCTTTATTGTTACGTCCAGATATAATAGCATTAGTTATTGTTTGTTCTAATACAGAACTATGTAAATTATTAAAAGACGCTCCTCCTTGATCTCCCCAAGAATTGTTTATAATATCTACCCCATTTTGAACAGCCCAACCTATTCCACTAGCTAAATGTGCTGAAATATTAGAAACTATTGTGCTAAGAGAATGACTAATAGATACTAATTTTGATTTCGGAGCTACGCCTACCACCTGTAGATTATTGTCTTTTACAGCTCCAATTGTTCCTGCAACATGTGTCCCATGTGAATCACCTCTAATAATACTAGGTGATGTGTCTGTTTGACAATCATAACTAATAGGTGCAATATTTGAAGATAAATCTGGATGTTGTAAATCAATACCTGTATCTAATACAGCTACTTTTACACCTTCTCCTTCAGTTATTCCCCAAGCATCACAAATGTTTATATCATTGTTATTGTTTGAAGAATTATGTAACCCCCAAAGGCTATTAAAAAAGGGGTCGTTAGAACAATTGCTTCTAAAGTTAAACATAAACGCAGGATCTACATCTGCAAACAAATTTGATTCATAAAATTGGTTTGACATTGAAACTGCGTTTTGTGAAGAATTTACAACCTCCACTATATACCACAATGGTACATAAGGGATTTCCTTAACTATTTTAGTATTCGTAGAATTGGCAAACTGCTCTAAAATTGGATAGTCGTTAGCATTTTTTAATTTGACATAAAATGTATGTGAAGTCCCTATTGGCTCAACATTTTGTCCTCTACTGTAAAATGCTCCTACACTAACTACACCATTTGTAGCCTTAAGCTGATTTACTACATTTTCATAGGTTTTACTGGATGGAGTCAATTTAAACTCTAGTTTTGCTATTTTTAGAGTTTGTGTGCTTTCTTCAATATTTACTAACGAAAAATCCTTAAATCCCATATTGCTTATAGCTGATTTTTGGAAATTTTTTGTTGTTACAATTGTTAAATATCGTGTATTAGTCTCTAAATCAATTTTTTGCCATTATAATAATAATAATAATTATTATTACCTTGAGCGTTTGTCATTGAGTAAAAAATAAATGCTAATACACCAAAAATTATTTTTAAATTCATAATATTCTCTATTTATAGGTTAGACAATTCAACAAACTGTACATCGGGTTTGTTCTTTTTGGGTATTTTAACCACGTGATAAGCACGGCTTATTACCGATGTAATAAAATCGGTGCTGGTATACATTACCTTTAATGAAGACTTTGTTTCTTTAATTTCGGTAATCTTAACATCTGAGCCGTGTCCTTCCGAGTTACGTACTATAGCAATTACCTCAAATTGGTTAAAGTCAATTTCTGTTTCAGAAAAACATTCGCATCCTGCCATAGACATAAAGTTATTCCAACTTTCAGCATCTTTAAACACCTGTTTAAAACCATCAGGATTAGATTCGTAAAAGTAGGATTGACTTCCGTGAGCTATGGTGGTAAACGCTACATTCTGCTCAAAAGAGCTATCATCATTGCTGCAGCCTATCAGTAATACCATTGCCAATAGGCTAAAAATTATACGTTTCATGATATTTTATTTTAAAATTAAACTAAAAATTAACTGAATAAGTTGTTTGGAATAAAGAAGTAGTAAACTTTATAATTGGATAGCAAAACAATAAAAAAGCCTAATTGTAGTAGAAAAATAAATCAATATGTCAATGAACTTAATTTTAAATATAATATACTATATCTGATGTGCTTTCAAAATTAAATAATTTTTAAATACAAATCAAGGGGGTAAAGTGTTAATTTTTTTTGATTTGTATACAAAAGAAAAGACTGCCCTTTGTGGAGAGCAGTCTTTGGGTGTTTTTACGGCAGGTAAATTATAGTCGATTACTCATTTTTTTGACCATGATTTCTTTCCAAGAGTAGAAGTCGCCTTCCAAAATATGTTTACGAGCCTCGCGCACCAACCAAAGGTAGAAGCCAAGATTGTGTATAGAGGCTATTTGTTTGCCCAGAAATTCGTCAGCTACAAACAGGTGTCGTAAATAGGCTTTGGAGTATTCGGTATCTACAAAGGTGATTCCCATAGGGTCAATGACCGAGAAGTCGTCTTTCCATTTGTTGTTTTTGATGTTGATGATTCCTTCGGAGGTAAATAGCATTCCGTTACGAGCGTTGCGAGTAGGCATTACGCAATCGAACATATCGATACCCAAGGCAATGTTTTCCAGAATGTTGATAGGCGTTCCTACCCCCATAAGGTATCGCGGTTTGTCCGTGGGTAGGATTTGGCATACAACTTCTGTCATGGCGTACATTTCTTCGGCAGGTTCGCCTACCGATAATCCTCCTATGGCATTTCCGTCGGCATTTTTACTAGCTATATATTCGGCAGATTGTCTTCGGAGGTCTTTGTAGGTTGAGCCTTGCACTATGGGAAAAAGGCTTTGGTTGTAATCGTATTTGGGTGGTGTTTTTTGGAGTTGTGCAATACATCTGTCGAGCCATCGGTGGGTCATTCCCATTGATTTCCGAGCGTAATGATAATCGCAAGGATAGGGGGTACATTCGTCAAATGCCATAATAATATCCGCTCCTATACTTCGTTGAATATCCATCACGTTTTCAGGAGAAAAAAAGTGGTACGAACCGTCGATATGGCTTTTGAATTTAACGCCTTCTTCTTTGATTTTTCGGTTAGCTGCCAATGAATACACCTGATACCCTCCACTATCGGTAAGTATATTTCTGTCCCAATTCATAAACTTGTGTAGTCCACCAGCCTGTTCAAGAATTTGAGTTTGAGGACGCAGGTATAGGTGGTAGGTGTTTCCGAGTATAATATCAGGATTGATGTCGTTGCGTAATTCGCGTTGATGTACGCCTTTTACCGTGGCTACAGTGCCTACAGGCATAAAGATAGGCGTTTCGATAGTGCCGTGGTCGGTGATGATGCTACCTGCACGAGCTTTGCTGTTGGGGTCGGTTTGGAGTAAATTAAACTGCATAAGGTTAGTGGGGTTGGTTAAATAAGGTCGGATATTCTGTCTACAGCTATGTATCGTTCTGCGGTGAATCCTTCGGCATAATCTACGCCGATGAGTCTGCCCAAATCTTGAGCCCTATAGGTTACGCTTTCCAAAAAGTTCTTGGTGGCAATAGGCGTGGTAGGTTCGTCTGTTTTGGGATTGTAAAATTGTGAGCTGTAGGCTAATACGGCTTTCATTTTGGTTTGCATATATTCAGAAACGTCCACCACAACATCAGGGGTGATGTTTTTCCATTGAATATAGTGGTACACCACCTTGGGTCTGAAGGCTTCTTGAGGGGTGTTGTTATCAAAGGTTTCGATTTTTTGCAATCCAGACAAAAAACAAGCATCTGATACCAATTTGCTACCTTTGGCATGATCGATATGTCTGTCGTCAATGGCGTTACAAAGTACTATTTGGGGTTGGTATCTGCGAATGAGTTTGATAATTTTGAGTTGATTTTCTGGGTTGTTTACAAAAAATCCATCTGGAAGTTCGAGGTTTTCACGCACGTTGATTCCCAGTATTTTCGCAGCTTCCAGTGCTTCTTGTTTTCTGATTTCGGCAGTGCCTCTTGTGCCTAATTCGCCACGTGTAAGGTCTACAATTCCTACTTTTTTACCGTTTGCTATTTCTTTGGCTATAGTTCCCGAACAACCGAGTTCCACATCGTCAGGGTGTGCACCAAAAGCAAGTATATCTAATTTAAGATTCATTTTTTAAATGTTTTTTACAGAAATAATTTTGACAGGACACGCCTTAGCGGCCTTATCGCAAGGCTCAAAAGCCTCGTCTATAGGGGTTTTTATGGTAAAAAACCCCTTTTTGTCGGTTGATTTCAAAAGTACAGATTTTCCGTCTTTTTTGGACATTCTGAAGTAATCTGGAGCAAATTCAACACAGTAGTTGCAACCGATACATTTATCTCTTTGTAGGGTAATGACAACCATATTATGTTTTTACAATTTTATACAATTTGTCTGAAGGACGCACTCTAAAATCGGTACGGAAAGTAATTACATCTGTTTTGACAGCCTTAGTTGCACCGTCTTTTTTGTCAATCATCATTTCTGTAATGGTAAGCTCTTGCGACCCTGTGGTAGGCCCTTGAATAAGCACACTGTCGCCCACTTCCAAATCATAGGCCTCAATAAGGAATTGAGCAATGTTTGTTTTAGGATAGTAATGTTGTCCTTTGCCGATGTATACTTTTTTCTGCGTGGCACTTGAGCCAGGAATGTCCGACCATTCTCCTAATTTTTGTCCGAGGTAGTATCCTGACCAGAACCCACGATTGTACACCGTTTGGAGTTGTTGCATCCAGCCTTCGACTTTTTCTTTAGAGTAACTGCCTTCCGCAATAGCATCAATAGCCTCTCTGTAACAACGCGTTACGGTGGCCACATATTCAGGAGCTCTGCCTCGACCCTCAACTTTGAGTACCTTAACTCCAGCATCGATAATCTGATCCAAAAAGTCAATGGTACAGAGGTCTTTCGGAGACATCATATATTCGTTGTCAATCTCGATTTCAAAGCCCGATTCTTGATCGATTACGGTGTATTTTTTACGGCAATTTTGCTTACAAGCACCTCTGTTTGCCGATGAGTTGTGCGAGTGCAAACTCAGGTAGCATTTGCCCGATACGGCCATACACAAAGCGCCGTGTCCGAATATTTCGATTTCGACCAAATTACCCGAAGGTCCTTTGATTTGCTCTTTTTCGATTTGTTGGCAAATCTTTTTTACTTGACTGATACTCAGCTCTCTGCTCATCACCATAGTATCGGCAAACATAGCGTAAAACTTCACGGTTTCGATGTTGGTAATGTTGATTTGAGTAGATATATGCACTTCCATTCCAATCTGACGAGCATAGGCTATAACTGCCTGATCCATAGCTATAACCGCGGTTAAATTGGCTTCTTTTGCCTTGTCCAAAAGCAATTTGATAATGGATAAATCGTGGTCGTAAATGATGGTGTTTAGGGTAAGGTAGGTACGAACGCCCTTTGCTTGACAACGTTTTGAAATTTCGGGCAGGTCTTCAATGGTAAAGTTCATAGAGGCTCTTGCTCTCATATTGAGTTGTTCTACACCAAAATACACCGAATCGGCACCGTTGTCTAGTGCCGCTTGTAGTGAGGTAAAGTCCCCCGCTGGACACATAAGTTCTATTTTCCCACTATTAGTCATGATTTTTAATAAAAAATTTCTGCAAAGATAGATTTTTAAGCTCAAGTAAACGTAAAATATTTTATAATTTTTTGGATATAGCTTTGTAAATAAATTTGTTAAGTTTTGGGTTTTCATACAAAAGTTGTTATGAAAAGGGGCTAAAATCTATATTTTTTGTATTTTTGTAAAAAAAATCAAAAGAGTTGTAAGATGACAAATGTGCAATATACCGAAGATAATATAAGGTCGTTGGATTGGAAGGAGCATATCCGAATGCGTCCAGGAATGTATATCGGAAAGCTAGGCGATGGTTCGAGTGTAGATGATGGTATTTACATATTGGTTAAGGAGGTGATAGACAACTCGATAGACGAATTTGTTATGGGTACAGGCAAAACCATTGAGGTTACTATCAAAGACCGTACCGTAACAGTTCGAGATTACGGACGAGGAATACCATTAGGAAAGGTGGTAGATGTGGTCTCGAAGATGAATACTGGAGGTAAGTACGACTCGTTGGCTTTTAAAAAATCGGTAGGGTTAAATGGGGTCGGAACAAAGGCGGTAAATGCACTTTCGACCTATTTTAGGGTAGAATCAGTTCGCGACAATCAGATTAAGGTTGCCGAGTTTTCGGCTGGAAATCTTTTGAAAGAAGAAGACCTATCCGAAACCAGCAAACGAAGAGGGACTAAAGTGGTGTTTACTCCAGATGAAACCATTTTTAAAAATTATAAATTCCGCAATGAGTACATCGTCAAAATGCTTAAAAATTATTGTTATCTCAACAGAGGGCTTACAATAATTTACAATGGAGAGAAGTTTTTTTCAGAAAATGGACTCAAGGATTTGCTCGGCGAAAACACCAATCAGGAAGATGTGGTGTATCCGATAATTCACCTAAAAGGCGATGATATAGAAATTGCTTTAACACATAGCAAAACACAATACTCGGAGGAATATTATTCGTTTGTTAATGGTCAGAATACCACCCAAGGAGGTACGCATTTGGCAGCGTTCAAAGAGGCAATAGCCAAAACGGTTCGCGAGTTTTTCAACAAGCCTTTTGAGGCTACCGATATACGAAAGTCGATAGTAAGTGCCATCAGTATAAAAGTGATAGAACCCGTATTTGAATCGCAGACCAAAACCAAGTTAGGCTCTACCGAAATGGGACCAGGAATGACCACGGTGCGTACCTATGTTAATGATTTCATAAAAAACAAACTGGATAATTTTTTACATAAAAATCCAGATGTAGCAGAGGCATTACTCAAAAAAATATTACAGGCCGAACGCGAACGCAAAGAACTATCAGGTATCAGAAAGTTGGCAAGAGAAAGAGCCAAGAAGGCAAGTTTGCACAACAAAAAATTACGCGATTGTAGAGTGCATCTGACCGATACCAAAAATCCCTTGAGCCTTGAAAGTACACTTTTCATTACCGAGGGTGATTCGGCTAGTGGGTCTATTACCAAAAGCAGAGATGTAAATACACAGGCGGTGTTTAGCCTTAGGGGTAAGCCGCTTAATTCGTACGGAATGACCAAAAAAATTGTTTACGAAAACGAAGAATTTAACCTTCTACAAGCCGCTCTGGATATAGAGGAGGATATTGAAAACCTAAGGTACAACAACATAGTTATAGCCACCGATGCCGATGTTGATGGTATGCACATTCGACTGTTGCTCATTACATTCTTTTTGCAATTTTTCCCTGAATTGATTAAAGACGGACATTTGTATATCTTGCAAACCCCGCTATTTAGGGTGCGTAACAAGAAGGAAACCATATATTGCTATTCGGAAGAAGAACGCATCAATGCCATCGAAAAATTAAGCCCTAAACCAGAAATTACAAGGTTTAAGGGATTGGGCGAAATATCTCCAGACGAATTTAAAAATTTTATTGGAGATAGCATACGTCTTGACCCAGTAATGATGGACAAGGCAATGTCTGTAGAAAAACTTTTGGAGTTTTATATGGGTAAAAATACGCCAGACAGACAAGAGTTTATTATTCAAAATCTAAAAGTAGAATTAGACAAAGTATCTTGATGAAAATATTACATTTGGACTCCAACCATCGCATACTAGCCGAGATGCTAAACAGACAAGAGTTTGTGAATGATTTTGACTTTACTTCAACCAAAACGGAAGTAGAGGATAAATTGCCCCAATACCAAGGGGTGGTAATTCGGAGTAGGTTTACTATAGATAGGCAATTTATAGACCGAGGAACGAATCTCAAATTTATAGCAAGGGTAGGAGCAGGGGTCGAAAATATAGATGTGGACTATGCCAAAAGCAAAGGAATCAGACTTATAGCAGCCCCTGAAGGCAATAGAAATGCAGTGGGGGAACACGCCTTAGGAATGTTGTTGAGTTTGTTCAATAAGCTAAACCTTGCCGACCAAAGTGTACGCTTGGGCAAATGGGAACGCGAACAACACAGAGGCTATGAGCTAGAAGGAAAAACCATAGGAATAATAGGTTATGGAAATATGGGAAAATCCTTTGCTAAAAAACTCTCAGGATTTGATGTAGCTGAGGTTTTGTTCTATGATATTCAATCAGGACTGGCAGATCAATACGCTCGTGAGGTAAGTTTGGAAGAACTTCAACAGAAGTCCGATGTGATAAGTTTGCATACGCCATATACACCACTGACGCACAATATGATAAATCAAGATTTTATTCAAAAACTGAGCAAACCAATATGGCTTTTGAATACAGCACGAGGGAAAAATGTGTCTACATCGGCATTGGTGTCGGCACTCCAAAAAGGACAAATATTAGGAGCAGGATTAGATGTGTTGGAATACGAAAAAACCTCTTTTGAGGCTATTGATAACATACCTGACGATTTGAATTATTTGTTTACTTCGCCCAAAGTAATATTATCGCCACATATAGCTGGGTGGACTTTTGAAAGTCATGTAAAACTAGCCCAAACCATCGGAAATAAGATTCTGGATTTTTTAGAAGAATTAAAAAATCAATCAGAGTAACTACAAGAAATAGCAATAAATCAAAGAGTTTTAAAGACCTTCTTAGAAGTTCCAAACTTCTAAGAAGGTGAAAGAATTTTGGTTTCTTTTTAAGGTGTATCCAGAATTTTATTTGGTTTCGTTATCCTTGAACCAACCTGAATACATGACGTAATTATTTGCAATGCGGTCAATTTCACCTGCAAAAGCCGATTGATCGATACTTTTGACTTTTTTTGCAGGAACTCCAGCGTAAATACTACCCGATTCTACTACGGTGTTTTGTGTGATAACTGCTCCTGCGGCTATAATAGAGTTGCTTTCTATCACGCAATTGTCCATTACAATAGCTCCCATTCCTATCAGTACGTTGTCCTTGATTTGGCAACCATGCACTATAGCATTGTGTCCTATCGATACGTTGTTGCCTATTGTGGTCGGATGTTTTTGGTATGTGCAATGGATTACAGCACCATCTTGGATATTGACTTTGTTTCCTATTTTAATGTAATTTACATCGGCACGAATAACGGCGTTGAACCAAACACTACATTCCTTACCCATAGTAACCTCACCTACAATAGTGGCATTTTCAGCCACATAACAATCCGAAGGAATTAAAGGGCTTTTACCATTAACTTCTTTTATAATACTCATACTAAATATATTGTTGTTTTGGTGCAAAATTAAGTAAAATAGACCGAAAATTAAGTTTTTTGTTTGTGCAAAATTGATTAACTTTGCCGATGTAGTTATCATTTAATTTGTTAGGTTTTGAACGATACACCAAAGCATCAAGGGTTGAGAAATCGGTTGGTTGAAATGTTACGTGAAAAGGGTATAACCGATAATAAGGTGTTGGAGGCTATAAGGCAAGTACCCAGACATTTGTTTTTAGATTCGGGATTCGAGTCGTTTGCATATCAGGATAAGGCTTTTCCCATTGGAGCAGGGCAAACCATTTCGCATCCGTATACAGTGGCGTTTCAATCACAATTGTTAGATGTTAAAAAAGGAGATAACATACTCGAAATAGGCACAGGCTCAGGCTACCAGACCGCTGTTTTGTACAAGATGGGGGCTAATGTGTATAGTGTGGAAAGACAAAATGAATTGTTTAAAAAAACACAACACCTTTTGTCTAAATTAGGGGTTAGACCCAAAAGATTGATGTTTGGAGATGGATACAAAGGTTTGCCTCAATACGCTCCTTTTGATTCCATTATTGTAACAGCAGGGGCTGCCGAAATTCCTAACGCATTGATGTCTCAACTCAAAATAGGAGGAAAGTTGGTAATTCCGTTAGGAGAGTCCGAGCAGGTAATGACGATGCTTGTGCGTAAGAATGAAACCCAATTCGAAAAATATCAGTACGGAGTGTTTAGGTTTGTACCTTTATTGCAGGACAAAGTATAATGGATGTTTGGAATTCATATATTAAAGAGTACGCACTGTACCTGAGGTTAGAAAGAGGGTTGAGCGAAAATTCTATTGAAAGTTATACCTTTGATATACTTCGGTTGGCTAAGTATTTGGAAGAACAGCACATTGTGGTTAGTCCAATCGAAGTATCAACAGAAGAGGTTCAGCATTTTATATATCATATTTCCAAAATACTGAATCAACGTACTCAGTCCAGAATCATTTCGGGCTTAAAAAGTTTTTACAATTTTTTACTATTAGAAAATTATATCCAACAAAATCCTTTGGATCTTATCGAAACGCCTAAGATAGGACGTAAACTGCCCGATGTGTTGTCGTTACAAGATGTTGACAATATGATAGATGCGGTTTGGTTGGACAATCAAAATGAGTTGCATGTTTTGTTGGCTCATCGCAATAAGGCAATGTTGGAGTTGCTTTACTCTTGTGGACTTCGCGTATCGGAATTGATAAACATAAAGTTTTCGGATTTGTTTTTTGAAGAAGGTTTTATAAAAATAACAGGAAAGGGCGATAAGCAACGATTTGTGCCTATTGGTAACAAAGCCCAAAACACCATAAATACTTACATTAACGAGGCTCGAAAGTTGTTGCCCATTCAGAAAGAAGCTCAAGATACCTTGTTTGTAAATCGTAGAGGTCGCAAACTGACCAGAGCAATGATTTTTACCATTATTAGAGAACTAGCGGCTAAGATAAATTTACAAAAGACCATTTCGCCTCACACATTTCGCCATTCATTTGCCACTCATTTGTTAGAGAATGGAGCAGATTTGCGTTCTATTCAACTGATGCTCGGACACGAATCCATAACCACTACGGAGGTGTATTTGCATTTGGAACGCAGTCATCTGTCCGAGATATTACACAAATTCCACCCAAGAGAACAATCAAGCTAAAATGTAATATCTGTTTTTGGAATCAATGCCTATTTTTTCTTCTTCTAAAAGGTAGCTAATACTTTGAAGTATAGCTTCTTGGGGTAGGTCTAACGCCAAAGCTATGGCTCTCGAACTTTTGGGTTCATCAACAAGGCATTCCAATATTTTTTGGTTAGTATCCAAAGTGTTACTGTTTTTAGCCTCAGAAAGACACACCGAGCAGATACCACATTCGGACGGATTTTCTTGGTCAAAGTACTTAAGAAGTTGTACGCTTTTGCATACAGAGGTATCTTCAACGTAGTTTTTGATGCTTTCAAATTGATGTATTTTGTTGATATTTTGTTTTTTAAGTTCAGGCAAAAGAACATTTAGGGTATAATCATCATAGCGATGTTGCAGAAAATAGAGGCTGAAATCGCTGTTTTTTTCCTTGAAATCAATAATTTCTTCCAGATGCAGTTTCTTAAGGATGTTTACTACTTGATTTTTATCCAAACTGGTTCGTAAGGCTAATTTGTCTAAATCAATATCCGTATCCAAATCATAAATTCCCGAATACATTCGCAATAAGGTAGTGAGTATGGTTGCTTGGTGGGTATTGTATTCCGTAAGGTCGTACACCTCGGAGGGCGTTATTAATATACGTATGGTGTCTTTTTTGTCAAAATTATCCAAAATACTGATAACGCCTTGTTGTTCCAAAAACCTAAGAGTTGTGTATGTTTTGCCATAAGGGAATTTGTATTTTTGACAAAATGCTTCAAAATTAAGGTCTAAACGTCTGTCTGGCAGGTCGTTGTAAGCAATGTGGAAATGGCTACACAGCGTTAGATAGACTGTTTTTAGAAAATCCTTATTGAGCAGATTGTTTTGTATGCGTTCTTTGGCTGTGGTAATATCTTTTGGCGAAAGCAGTAAAATGGCGTGAGCATATTTGCCATTACGACCAGCTCGACCTGTTTCTTGGTAGTAATTTTCGATGTTTTCGGGGAGTTGTATGTGAATGACATTGTGGACATTGTCCTTGTCAATTCCCATACCAAAAGCGTTGGTTGCTACCATTATCTTTTTTTGTTCGCTCACCCAAAGTTCCATGTTTTTTTCCTTTTCCGAAAGGGACATTCCTCCGTGAAAATAAGTTGCCCCAATACCAATATTGTTCAGATGTTGAGCCAGTTCAAGAGTAAGTTTGCGAGTTCGGACATACACAATACTACTATAAGGATATTTTTGCAAGATGTATTCAAGATAAAATTGTTTGTCCGTACATTCAAAAACTTTATAGGCAAGGTTTGGTCTTTCAAATGAAGATCTGAAAATGAGTGTATTGTGCATATCCAATAGCTTGATGATGTCTTGCTGTACGCTCTTGTTGGCAGAAGCTGTAAGAGCCAAAAAAGGGGTGTTAGGGAATTTGCTTCGTATTTTTTTGATTTCCAAAAACGAAGGTCTGAAGTCCTGTCCCCATTGTGATACACAGTGTGCCTCGTCTATAACCACAAGGTTTATGGGCAATTGACTCAATCTGTTGAATATGGTGTTGTTTTTGAGTCTTTCAGGAGATAGATACAAAAATTTATAATTGCCATAATAGGCGTTGTCCAATATTTCTAAAATGTCGTTTTGCCTGAGGTTTCCTACCAAACATAGTGCCTTGACGTTCCTCTTTCGGAGGTTTTCTACTTGGTCTTTTATCAGAGCGATAAGTGGCGAAATGACCAAACAAATCCCCTCCTGCATCAGTGCAGGTACTTGAAAACAAATGGATTTGCCACCGCCAGTAGGCATTAGTCCAAGCGTATCTTTGCCCGATTGTACAGCCTCAATTACCTGCTGTTGTATTCCTCGAAACGAAGTATACCCAAATACAGATTGGAGTATTTTTAGAGCATCGGACATAGCTACAAAATATAAAACATAAATCCTATATTGATGGATTTAATATCGATTTTTTGGTTGTCGATGTACACATCTTCAAATATAGGTTTGAAGTTGTAATTAGCGTAAAAATTGAGCGTTCCATTGCCTATTACCAAATATGAACTGTAGTTGAATTTGGTAATGTTGGGGTCGTTATGTATTGTTACAGTCGGAAAGTCACCAGTGAGTTTGTAACGACTATAGGTTTTGAAGCCTATTTTAGCCCCAAGGTGTATACGCCAAAAGCGGGTGTTTTTAGGGGTAGAGGTTCTCCAGCGTAACTCAATGGGGATTTCTATAAAATGCAAGGAAAGTTTACTCTTGTCAAAATCGGTAGCCACACCATAAGTGTACACCTGATCTTGTTCTGATATGGACAGATTGGTGCGGTAGTTTCTGAACAAATAACCAGCCCCAATGGCTATGGCTTTGGTACGAGCTTTGTTGATAGGGATATCTCTAAGAAATCCCATCGTAATACCTATAGAAAAAGCATTTTGAGAAATCACCGTAGGGTTGCTGAACAAATTGTAGGTAAGTCCAAAATAGAACTGATCTTCTCGATAGAACAAATCATTCGATTTGATTAGCGTATCGGTATTTTTTTTGGTTTTTGTAAATTCAAATTCGTTAAGAGAATCATTTTTTTGTTCTTTGGGTGTGTACAATTCGTCCTGATCAGGTATTTGTGCGTAGGTTACAAATCCGATAATTATAAATAGTATGCTAACAAAAGACCTCATTTACAAGTGGATTAATTTAGTGTTACAGACGATTTTATTATTTGTAAAATATTTAGTACAGATAATATTGTTAATTCTATATTATCGGTCGGCAACATCAAAAAATATTATTGTAGTACAAATTTAGTGTTTTTCATTGAATAATTATTTTAAAAATACGGATTTTTTGTTTTGTCAAAAATGAAGATGCTCTTCTTGATAAAAGGTATAAAATTAGTACATTTGTCAGATACAAAAATATATGGAAAAAATAATTTTGGGCATCGATCCTGGCACAACAATTATGGGATTTGGATTGATAAAGATAGAGAGAAAGCAGATGTTTTTTTTGCAATTGAACGAATTACAATTGCAAAAATATGAGGATCATTATCTAAAATTAAAATTGATTTTTGAACGCACCATAGAGCTTATCAATACGTATAATCCTGACGAAATAGCTATAGAAGCTCCGTTTTTTGGGAAAAATGTACAATCAATGCTCAAATTGGGTAGGGCTCAGGGTGTGGCTATGGCGGCAGGGCTTTCAAGAGAAATTCCCATAACAGAGTACGAGCCTAAAAAAGTAAAAATGGCAATCACAGGCAATGGAAATGCCAGTAAGGAACAAGTAGCCAAAATGCTCAAACAATTGCTTAATTTTGAACAAATTCCCAAAAATTTGGATTCTACTGATGCTCTTGGAGTGGCAGTTTGCCATTTTTTTAATTCGAGTAATCCTTTAAAAAGTACAAAATATTCCGATTGGAGTAGTTTTATAAAACAAAATCCAGACAAATTGAGGTAAAAACCGAATTCGCCAATACATCAAATAGGTTGGATTGTATTTATAAAAGGGAGTAGTTATTTAAACAATCATCAAATTGCAACCTCGTATTTGCGAATGATCGAAGCGTCCGAGTACCTCAAATTGGGTGTCGTTGTGCTTTCGTCCCAAATCTTGAGTGGCAATAAAACTGCACGAATTGCGGTTTGCCAAATCAATGACATTGATGCCACCAGTTTTGCCGATACCTATATTTTCGAGTGGGTTTTGAGTATCTCGAATAAGGATTTTCATCCACGGAGGCGTGTCAAATACGCCATTTCCTTTGGAATAGGCCTGTGATAATAGCTCGGTCATACCATACTCGGAATGAATGCTTTCTGTTCCAAATCCTTGGCAAAGTATCTGGTGTAGTTCTGCTCGGATTAATTCCTTGCGTTTGCCTTTCATTCCGCCTGTTTCCATTACAATTGTGTTTTTGAGTCTGAAAGAATAGGTTTCCAAAAAATCTAGAAGAGCATACGGAACACCTATAAGTAATGTTTTTTGTTTTTTTTGCTCTAACTGGGTTAATTTGTTGGCGAGTTCTTCATGATTGTATAGGTAAAATCCGCTATCTGTATGGGCGGTTTTTTTGATTAAATCCTCGACCATATAAATAAGCGAAGAACCCTCGCGTTCTAAATAAGACGGAAGCAGTGCCAGAATAACATAATCGGAGATGTTTCCGTAGAAATATTCAAAGCCCTTGGTGTAACTTTTTTGGTATAATTCCAAATCGGCTACCAAGTGTTTACTTTGCGAATTGCCAGTAGTGCCGCTACTCAAAAAAGTAGTTTGTACCGCACTGCTTTTGGTTATGATTTGGTGCGATTTAAAAAAATCAATAGGTAAAAACGGAATCTGTTCTATAGTGTTGATATTGTTAGGGTTAACTTTAATTAAGGAGCAAAATTGTTGATAAACCTCGTTATGAAGATATTGAAATCTGAAAGTCTCAAAAGCATATTCGTTAAATTGATTAGCGTTCTGTATTGAAAAAATATCGGTCATAATAGGTCTAAAAAACAAAAGGAATGGCATCTATTCCATTCCTTTTGCATTGTTTGTTAATAATGATTAATCAACTAATATTACAATTTTGTTATCTTTCATTTCGAGTGTTCCTGAAAGCACATCTAACAAATATTTTCCGTCTTCTTTACGAAATCTATTTTCGAAAGCGGTGCTTTTGCTCAACTCTGAAGTTTCAAGTTTAATACTCCCTTTACCTAACACGGATACTATAGAAGCGTGGTTAGATAAAATTTGGAATTCACCCTCAACTCCTGGTACAGTTACCGAAGTGATGTTTCCCGAAAAAAGAGAAGCCTCTGGAGAAATAATATCTAATTTCATAACTTCTATTTGTGTTTTGATTAAACTTCAGCTAACATTTTCTGACCAGCCTCTATTACATCTTCAATAGTACCTTTAAGGTTGAAAGCAGCCTCAGGCAGGTGGTCTAATTCACCATCGATAATCATATTAAATCCTTTGATAGTATCTTTAATATCTACAAGCACCCCTGGTATACCAGTAAATTGTTCTGCAACGTGGAACGGTTGAGACAAGAAACGTTGTACACGACGAGCTCGTGCCACTGCCAATTTGTCCTCTTCCGAAAGCTCCTCCATACCAAGGATAGCGATAATATCTTGTAATTCTTTATATTTTTGTAAAATAGCCTTAACTCTTTGAGCACAAGCGTAGTGTTCGTTGCCTAATATTTCAGGAGTAAGGATACGCGAGGTAGAATCCAAAGGATCTACCGCAGGGTATATACCCAACTCGGCAATCTTACGAGAAAGTACGGTTGTAGCGTCTAGGTGGGCAAACGTAGTAGCAGGTGCAGGGTCAGTTAAGTCGTCCGCAGGCACGTATACCGCTTGTACAGAGGTAATTGATCCTTTTTTGGTAGAAGTAATACGCTCTTGCATAGCACCCATTTCGGTAGCAAGTGTAGGCTGATAACCCACCGCCGAAGGCATACGTCCAAGAAGTGCCGATACCTCAGAACCCGCCTGTGTAAAACGGAAAATGTTGTCCACAAAGAAGAGTACGTCTTTACCCTGCGAATCACCAGCTCCATCGCGGAAATACTCTGCAATTGTAAGACCAGAAAGTGCTACTCTAGCACGAGCTCCAGGTGGCTCGTTCATCTGTCCGAAAACGAAAGTAGCTTTAGATTCCTTCATAAGTTCTTTGTCCACTTTTGAAAGATCCCAGCCTCCATTTTCCATAGAGTGCATAAATTCGTCTCCGTATTTAATAATTCCAGATTCCAACATCTCTCTAAGAAGGTCGTTACCCTCACGAGTACGTTCTCCCACACCAGCAAACACCGAAAGTCCTCCGTGTCCTTTAGCGATATTGTTAATCAACTCTTGGATAAGTACCGTTTTTCCTACTCCAGCCCCTCCAAACAAACCGATTTTACCTCCTTTAGCATAAGGCTCAATAAGGTCAATTACTTTGATACCTGTATAAAGTACCTCTGTAGAGGTTGATAAATCTTCAAATTTAGGTGCAGGACGGTGAATTGGCAATCCGTTCGAGCCAGATTTAGGCAATTCCTCCAATCCGTCAATAGCATCACCGATGACGTTGAATAGTCGACCGTAAACATTAGCACCTACAGGCATTTGTATAGGAGTTCCTGTAGCCACTACGTCAGTACCTCTACTCAAACCATCTGTAGAGTCCATTGATATTGTACGTACAATGTTTTCCCCAATGTGAGATTGTACTTCCAATACCAGTTTAGACCCATCGGCTTTAGTAATTTCTAATGAATCATAGATTTTAGGAAGTTCAACTCCCTGTGCTTCAAATACAACATCGATTACTGGACCGATGATTTGTACTACTTTACCTATAGTTTTAGACATAATATATCTGTTTATTTAGAGCTTGTTATTAAACAATTTTGCTTTTTGGGTGCAAAGATAACTTTTATATTGTAAGTAGAAAAACAATTTTTCAAAATTTATCATAGATTTTCTGTTGATAGTACGAATTAGCCAATTCATATAGTTTTATCAAAGGCGTTTTATAACTGTTTTGTGATAAGGTGTAAATGTAAAAATAAAATTAAAACGATTTTTTGTTTGTAGGGTAGAAAAAATATACTAACTTTATGCCCAGTTTAAAAAAATATTAAAATATGAAAAAAGTATTAGTTTTATCTTTTTTGAGTGCGTCATTGTTTTTGGCTTGTAACAAAAATGACAACAATACCAACACGCCAGAACCTACGCCTATTGTGATTCCAGAAGGGACAGTGAATGTCAAAACCTTTGATAATGTAAAAGTGGCTTTTGCAGAGGGATATTCTCAAAGTGCAGAGGGAACTTTTAACTTCCCTACAGAGGTGGAGCATATTCGTTCAATCAAAATGTATTTGAAGGATATTTGTCCTAATCATGATTGTGATGAATGGGATAGATACGCCAATATTTACGCTAAAGACAAAACAACAGGAGAGTGGTACGAGATAGCTCGATTTATAACTCCGTACTGGGTTGGGAATGAGTTGCTTGACAGAGGGTATGAGTTTGATGTTACGGATTTTAAGTCGTTGTTAAATGGTCAGACAGACTTAAAGATATATACCGAAACATGGTTGCCTAAAGGTCGTACCTATAGCCTTGAGTTCGATGTGGAATACGGTGAGCCAGATTATAAATATTCGGCTGTAGTACCTGTGATGCAATACAACCAGTCATCACAACACGGAGTGCCTTACGGAAAAGCACATTCGTTTGATCTCACGCGTAATATTACCATTCCTTCAAGTGCAGAACAGGCTTATTTCCGTACGATAATCACGGGGTGGGGACACTCAGTGCCAGGGTATTGTGCAGAGTGGTGTTTTCGTACGCATCATATTCATCTAGACGGAAATCAGTCGTACGAACATAAATTGGAAGCCTTGGGTTGTGCCGACAATCCAATTAATAACCAGAGTCCAGGAAATTGGATGCCAAATAGAGCAGGTTGGTGTCCAGGTATGGTAGTTCCAGAGCGTTTTGACCTGATAGATCCGTCAAGATTCGGAACAGCATTCGATTTTGAATATAAGTTTGCTCCTTACACTACTACTGGAGATGCTTTCTATGCGATTTCGACTTTTGTGGTGGTTAAAAGTAATCAGCCCATTGAAAAAGCTACGGTAATCAACGATTAATAAAGAAACTTTTTTAGTAAAAAAAACACTTCAGAAAATATTTTTTGAAGTGTTTTTATATTTTTAGTATATTCGCATTCTCGAAAAAGTCTGTCTTCGGAATTTGATTGCTTTCGATTAATATTTAATGATTTGTTTGATGAAATTTACAGAATACAAAAATTTTGATTTATCGGTTATCGCCGAAGAAATATTAAAGTATTGGCAAGAAAATAATATTTTTCAGAAAAGTGTAGATATTCGTAAAGGCAAAAAACCTTTTGTGTTTTTTGAAGGACCTCCTTCGGCAAATGGAGTGCCAGGGATTCATCACGTAATGGCACGATCTATTAAAGATATTTTTTGTAGATATAAAACTCAAAAAGGCTTCTTGGTAAGCAGAAAAGCAGGTTGGGATACCCACGGACTACCAGTAGAACTCGGAACCGAGAAGGAGCTAGGTATTACCAAAGAAGATATAGGTACCAAAATTACTGTAGAGGAATATAACAAGGCGTGTAAACAAACAGTTATGAGATACACGGATCTTTGGAATGAACTTACAGAGAAAATGGGTTACTGGGTAGATATGGACAATCCGTATATTACTTATGAGCCTAAATATATGGAGTCGGTTTGGTGGCTTCTAAAACAGATTTATAACAAAGGATTGCTCTATAAGGGCTATACGATTCAGCCGTATTCGCCCAAAGCAGGTACAGGACTTTCATCGCACGAGTTGAATCAGCCTGGAACGTATCGTGATGTGAGCGATACAACAATAGTGGCTCAGTTTTTAGTCAAAAAACTAAGTTCGGCACTGGAAGCTAAGTTTGGTAAGGTGTCGAATCCGAAAATATTGGCATGGACAACCACGCCTTGGACTTTGCCTTCAAATACAGCTTTGGCAGTGGGTAAAGATATTGAGTATGTGTTAGTTCGTACGTTTAATCAATATACTTTAGAGCCAATAAACATTATTTTGGCAAAAGCACTTTTGACCAAAAATTTTGGTAAAAAATATGTAGAGGTATCTGACGAAGATTTTGAGACCTCTCCGTTGCAAACAGCAAATCATATTCCGTATCAGATTTTAGGTACATTTAAAGGCGAAGAACTCGCAGGTACGCAATACGAACAACTAATCCCGTGGTTTAGTCCAGCAGAAGATGCCGACAAAGCCTTCCGAGTAATTGTGGGTGATTTCGTTACTACCGATGACGGAACAGGTATTGTGCATATTGCCCCTACCTTTGGTGCGGACGATGCTCGTGTGGCAAAAGAAAATGGCGTTCCGCCGATGCTTATCGAAGATGAGTACGGAAATCTAGTGCCTCTTGTCGATTTGCAAGGGCGTTTTGTACAAGGCGAAAAAGTACCAGAATTATTCGGTGGAAAGTATATCAAAAATGAATATTACGATCAAGATACGGCTCCCGAAAAGTCGTGGGACGTGGAGTTGGCTATTTTGTTGAAAACTGAAAATAAGGCTTTTAAGGTTGAAAAATATGTACACAGTTATCCACATTGTTGGCGTACAGACAAACCCATATTGTATTATCCGTTAGACTCGTGGTTTATTAAAATTACCGATGTAAAAGATCGTATGTTTGAGCTGAATCAGACCATTAACTGGAAGCCTAAAGCCACAGGCGAAGGGCGTTTTGGCAATTGGTTAAACAATGCGAATGATTGGAATTTGTCTCGTTCGCGTTATTGGGGGATTCCTTTGCCAATTTGGCGAACAGACGACAAAACAGAAGAAGTGTGTATAGGTTCGTTGGAAGAACTCAAAGCAGAAATTCAAAAATCGGTGCTTAAAGGGTTGATGTCCGAAGATGTATTTGTTGATTTTGAGGTAGGTAATATGTCGGATGAAAACTATGCGAAGGTAGATTTGCACAAAAACATAGTTGATAACATTGTCTTGGTGTCTCCTTCGGGCAAACCCATGAAGCGTGAAACCGATTTGATTGATGTTTGGTTTGATTCTGGAGCAATGCCGTATGCTCAATGGCATTATCCTTTTGAAAATAAAGATTTTATAGATGATAATCTAAACTTTCCTGCCGACTTTATAGCCGAGGGTGTTGATCAAACAAGAGGTTGGTTCTATACCCTACACGCTATTGCTACCACAGTTTTTGACAATGTGGCGTACAAAAACGTAGTGTCGAATGGGTTGGTGTTAGATAAAAATGGACAAAAAATGTCTAAAAGATTGGGCAACGCAGTTGATCCATTCACAACTATAGCCGAATATGGTGCTGATGCTACACGTTGGTATATGATTTCGAATGCCAATCCGTGGGATAACTTGAAGTTTGATATAGAGGGCGTTGCGGAAGTAAGACGCAAGTTCTTCGGGACGTTGTACAATACCTATTCTTTTTTTGCTCTGTATGCTAATATCGATGGATTTAAGTATGACCAAGCTGAAGTACCACTTACAAATCGTCCAGAGATAGACCGTTGGATTTTGTCCGAATTAAATACGCTTGTAAAAAATGTAGATGCTTTCTATGCTGATTATGAGCCAACAAGAGCCACAAGAGCCATATCGGATTTTGTACAGGAAAACTTGAGTAATTGGTATGTACGTTTGTGTCGCAGACGTTTTTGGAAAGGGGATTATTCGGAAGATAAAATATCGGCGTATCAGACCTTGTATACCTGTTTAAATACTGTGGCTAAGCTGATGGCACCAGTATCGCCTTTCTATGCCGATAGGTTGTATCGCGATTTGAATACGGCAACTCAAAAAGAGATTTTTGAAAGTGTGCATTTGTCCGATTTCCCTGTGTTTGATGAAGCTATGGTAGATAAGTCGTTGGAAAGACGCATGCAGAAAGCACAAATCATTTCATCGTTGGTATTATCATTGCGTAAAAAAGAAATGATAAAAGTGCGTCAGCCGTTGCAGAAAATAATGATTCCTATTCTGAATGTTCAAGAAAAGAACGAGATAGAAGCGGTTTCGGACTTGATTAAATCGGAGGTGAATGTTAAAGCAATTGAACTGATTGACGATACAGCAGGAATATTTGTAAAGCAAATTAAACCAAACTTCAAAACCTTAGGCCCTCGATTTGGAAAAGATATTAAAAATGTAACCAATCTGATACAGAATTTTACCCAAGAGGAAATTCAGACTATAGAAAAAGAGGGGAAAATAGATATAAACTTGCAGGACAAACAAGTAACACTAAACCTTGAAGATGTAGAAATTACCACACAAGATATAGAAGGATGGTTGGTAGTAAGTTCAGCAGGTATACTCGTGGCTTTGGATATTCATATAACCGATGAACTTCGGAAGGAAGGAATTGCTCGTGAGTTGGTAAATCGCATTCAAAATATCCGAAAAGATTCAGGTTTTGAAGTTACAGATAAGATAAAAATTACAATCAAAACCCAAAAGGTAGTGGAAGAGGCGATATTGTCAAATTTGGATTATATCAAATCAGAAACCTTAACGCAACAATTGGATATAGTGGATAAATTAGAAGAAGGAATTGGAATAGAGTTTGATGGGATAGAGAGTTTAGTATTAATTTCTAAATAAGAAAATTATGTCAGAAACAAAAAATGTAAGATACTCAGATGCTGATTTGTTGGAGTTTAAAGAGCTTATTTTAAGTAAGATAGAAAAAGCTCAAGCCGATTTGGAATTAATAAAGAGTGCCTACATCAACGATTTGAATAATGGTACAGAAGATACATCGCCTACATTCAAAGCCTTTGAGGAAGGGAGCGAAACCATGAGTAAGGAGGCCAATTCGCAATTGGCAATCCGTCAGGAAAGGTTTATTCGCGACCTCAAAAACGCCTTGATTCGCATCGAAAACAAAACCTATGGTATTTGTAAAATTACAGGGGAGCTGATAGATAAGGAACGCCTTAAGGTAGTGCCTCATGCAACAATGAGTGTTGAGGCTAAAAAATTGAGAAAATAAACACAAAAAATAATTAGATATGTTAAAAAGAAAAGTATTATTAGCTGTGGCAATGGTCGGATTCGCAGCGGTTTCGTGTTCTGATGATAACAATAAATCAACGTCAATAAGTCCGCTGATTGGTACTTGGAAAGCCGAAACATTGAGTTATGATGTGCCAGGAGTACATGCTGGGACATATCCGTTCAATCATCCGATGATTAAACATGGGTGCGATACAGATTATTTAGAGTTAAAGGAAGGAAATATCTCAAAATTAACCGAAAATAATAAAGTGATTGATGCTGGTGATTGTGAAAATGCTGATTTTACAGGAACTTGGGTAAACGACAAAATATTTTTGAACGGAAAGGCTGAAAGAACAATACTTTCGATAGAGGGTGATACCCTAAAACTTACCTATCCGATGCAGTTCGGAAATTTCCCAGAGATTGATGTTGTAGTCAAATATTCTAGAAAATAATTTCTGTATTAATACCATTTTGGGTGAAAAATGGTATTTTTGAACTCGATTCACCTATTAACAAAAAAGAGAACAATTATTTGTTCTCTTTTTCATTAACTTCTTTATTTTCTTCGGTTTTGGTAGCATCTTTAAATTCTTTGATACCACTTCCCAAACCTCTCATTAATTCAGGAATTTTCTTACCTCCAAACAATAATAGTACCACTACCACAATCAGTACTATCTGCCAAGCTCCAATTGGACCCAAAAATATTGACAACATATTCATAATTTGATGATTTATGTAATAACTCCCACAAAGGTACGAAATATTTTATCTAAACATCACAAAATATATAAAATTTTACCCAAACAATTCGCTAATCACTTCTTCTATTTTGGAAACTTCAATAATTCTGATAGAGGTATTCTTTTTGGAAAATTTGTTGTATTTTGAAATAAATATAGTCGAGAATCCCAACTTTTCGGCCTCGATGATTCGTTGCTCCACCCTGCTTACAGGTCTGATTTCACCAGAGAGTCCTATTTCACCAGCAAAACAGAAATCCTTTTTGATGCTAATATCTTCGTTAGAGGATAATATAGCCGAAATAACCGCCAAATCAATGGCAGGGTCGTCTATGCTGATACCTCCTGTAATATTCAGAAAGACATCTTTGGAGGCGAGTCTGAAACCAGCTCTTTTTTCCAATATAGCCAACATCATATTGAGTCGTTTGGCATTATAGCCTGTGGCACTGCGTTGAGGTGTTCCGTACACAGCCGAACTTACAAGAGCTTGTATTTCAATCATAAGCGGACGCATTCCCTCGAGGGTTGCAGCTATGGTAATTCCGCTGAGTTCCTCCGAGCTGTTAGAAATCAGAATCTCTGAAGGGTTGCTAACTTGTTTGAGTCCAGAGTTTTGCATCTGATAAATACCCAGTTCAGAGGTCGAACCAAAACGATTTTTGTGGGCTCGTAAGATGCGATAAATATGATTTCTGTCGCCCTCAAATTGTAATACGGTATCGACCATGTGTTCCAGTATTTTGGGACCAGCTATGTTGCCATCTTTGGTAATATGTCCGATTAAAATTACAGGTACATTGGATTGTTTGGCAAATTTGATAAGCTCGGCAGTACATTCTCTGATTTGAGAGATGCTACCAGCATTAGCCTCAATATAATCGGAATGTAGCGTTTGTATTGAGTCTATGATTACAATATCAGGGGCGGTATCTTGTATGTGTTTGAATATATTCTGTGTTCGAGTTTCAGTAAGGATATAGCAATTGTGGTTGTTGTGAGCTATACGGTCGGCACGCATTTTGATTTGTTTTTGGCTTTCCTCTCCCGAAACATAGAGTATTTTGTAGGGCAATTGTAGGGCAATTTGCAGAAGAAGCGTACTTTTGCCCACGCCAGGCTCTCCTCCCAGTAGCGTAAGAGACCCCAATACAATTCCTCCTCCTAATACGCGGTTGAGTTCGGCATCATAAGTATCGAGTCGAACCTCTTTGGTCGAATCAATTTGATCCAATCGGAGGGGTTTTGGAGCGTCTTTTTGGACGTTAGGTAGTGGACTCCAAGTGTTTTTGTCTTCTTTTTGGATAAGCTCTTCTACTATGGTGTTCCATTCCTTACATGAGGTACATTGTCCTTGCCATTTAGGGAATTGTGTGCCACAGTTTTGACAAAAGAAGGCTGTTTTTGTTTTTGCCATATTTTATTTTTTAAATGGTTTGGTGTATTTTTTGCCACGTATATAATTAAATACGAATCCAAATATACACAGCAAGACAAGCGGTATTCCGAGCGTGATTAGTTGTGATGTTCTGTATTTGTCTTTGAGTTTTTCTTTGTCAAAAAAAGCAAGACTGACCTCTTTGGCTCTGATATTGATGATTCCAGTATCATCGAGCATATAATGAACCGCATTGGTCAGGAAGTCTCGATTTCCATAAATAATTTCAGTCCAATTATCGTAACCATTGTACAAAAAGCGTTTGTTGGCATACATATAATTCACCAAATCGCCGTCCGAAATCACAATCATCTGTGTCTGAGGACTATTGTCTTTGTAATTTGGATAATCGAAAGGTTTAACTCTGTTTTTGTAAGCAGAGGTAAATGCCCCTTCCAAAAGCACAGCTGTAATTTTGGGTTTCCCTTGATAGGGTTCAGTATCTTCAAATTGGAAAAGATTTATCTGTTGAGGAACTCCAACGGTTCGGCTCATTGCAGAACTTTCGGCGAGTACGGTTTTGCGAATGTTATTTTCCAAAGTATCAATGCTGTTGGCAAATTCAAATTTGAGGGCGTTGGTACTTTTATTAATAATGTGATTTTCTTTTGAAAGCGTCATAAAGGAATATAACCAAGGCAAGGGCAATTCTTGCCCCGATTGATCTTTGAGCGTAATAGGCACAGCGTTATAATCTTCTATCAGGTCGTAATTGATTCGCACACCATATCTAAAAAGCATATCGTCTAGATTCAAGTCTTTGCCCAAGGCTACATTTTGTCTGTTTTGGTTATTTAAGCTGTCAAGATCGAATTGTACCTGATCGAGCAACCAGATTACCTTTTTGCCTTTCATTAAGTATTGATCCAAAAGGTATTTTTCTCTTTCTGTAAAATTCTGTGTAGGTTTGGCAATTACAGCCAAATCAAAGCGATCCAAATTTTCGATTACCTTTGCGTTATTGTCATGCAGATTTTTTAAATCAAATTCGCCAAACATATAGTAGGGTTTTAGGTGCGAAATCCAATCAGCCAAGTATTTGTCCTGAATCTGACCATTTCCCTTGAGGATGGCGATGTTCTTTTTTTGAGTAATAATTAATTTTGAAATAGCATCGGCAAAAGCATATTCGAGTTGTTCCACCGATTTTTGTATATTGTCAGCTCCACTATTGCCAAAGTTGTTGATTAGCATAGGTATACGTACTGATTTATTTTCGGTAAGATGAGCACCTATAGCCCACGGAAAAACACGAACGATTGATTGCGAACCTTGTTTGGTGATAGGAATGTTGGTAGGAGCAAAGCCATTTTGATCGAGTTCCAACATGGTTTGTCCTGGGTTTTCTTCTCCTTCGAGCGGATCTTCAAACAAAAAACTAATATTGCTGTTGATACTTTTGAACTCCTCGAGTAGTTGTTTAGTTTCTTGTTGTAAACGTCTAAATTCTGCAGGAAGATTTTTACCCTGAAGCAGAATGGTAAATTCAATGGGAGCATCTATTTTATTGAGAAGTTCTTTGGTAGAATCGCTCAAGGTATATCGTTTGTCATGAGTGAGGTCGAATCGATAATAGATGTGTTGGCTGATAAAATTCAGTACAATTATTAGTAATACGCCCCAGATTAACTTTTTGGTATGAAGAGTTTGATTTTTCATTGGTTTTTCAAAGAATTGAGTTTGAAAGCTGTAAATGATAAAAATAAGAACGTGATACTTACAAAATAAATCAGATCTCGAGTGTCGATAACCCCTCTGGAAATACTCTTGTAATGATAATCCATTCCTAATGAGGCTATTAAATCATTATAAGGAGAAAACATCGAAGCAAGTCCCTCTAGGCCAAAGTAAAATACAAAGCACAGCAACACAGCCAATATAAATGCAATAATCTGATTTTCAGTAATTGATGAGGTGAAAATGCCAATAGCGGTATAGCCACAAACCAAAAATAATAGTCCGAAGTAAGATCCAATAATACTACCAGAATCGATAATTGTAGGAGGGCTTACAAGGTCGTAAATCACATATACATAGATGAGAGTGGGCAATAGGGCAAGTAGTATCAGTAAAAATGACCCTAAAAATTTACCGCCTACAATTTGCCAAATCGAAAGCGGTTTGGTTAGCAAAAGCTCAATAGTGCCTTGTTTCCGTTCGTCAGCAAAACTACGCATAGTAACAGCAGGAATCAAAAAGAGCAATATCCATGGGGTAAATGTGAAAAATGGAATCAAATCGGCAAAAGAATTGTCCAAGATGTTAAAATTACCCTCGAATACCCACAGAAACAAACCATTGAGCAATAAAAATATACTAATTACCAAATATCCCATAAGCGATCCAAAGAAGGTATTTATTTCTCTTAATAATAGTGCTTTCATAAATTTATTTTAAGGATGTTAAATTGTTCAGGCTCCACGCTTGAGGTTTTTCGGCAAAGAGAACCTTGGTCTTGCTCCATACCGAATTAAAAAGTTCGGATTGTCTGTAAAGTTCTAATTTGTCGGCATCTTGCCAAATACTATAGGTAAAAAATACAGACGGATTGTCCTTGTCTTGGTACAATTCCAAAAAGGTATTTCCTTCAAAATTCCGAATAAGATGCTTATTCTTGGAAAAAATCTCCAGAAATTCATCAATCTTATCGGTATGGAAGTGCATTTTTACGATTCTTGTAAGCATAGGATATATTATAATGATTTACAAATATACTAAGAAATTATATATTAACGTCAGTTCGATTTAAGCGGCGATTCTTTTTTGATCAACGATGTCTTGAT
>JAUMYH010000107.1 GCA_030528745.1 Bacteroidota bacterium | reverse complement strand
TGGCTGAAGTTTGTTGTATAATCTTTCAAAGCATACTAACTCGGTTTCTGGTAGAGCCCAGCCTGCATCAGGACATGACCTGTGATCACTTAAAATCCCTCTAATTGTTTCCCATGCTATTTTTTTTTCATGCTGGATGTTTGGATAAACTTCGTCTGCCCAGTCTAAAACTCTTTTTCTATCAGCGTGAGAAAGGCGAGGTGTTTCTTTTATTAATTGAGAGAATTTATCTTCATCATTATCGAAAATAGTTATGAGCATTTCTATTACTGCAGAATGTGTATCCCATATTTCTTTGTAAGTGTAAGACAGATTAGTGTTCTTGTCAAACATTCTCCAACGCATTTTATGAGTTGGAAATGCAACATCGTGGTAACTGGGAAGCATTCTAATTAAAAGAGACCACCCCAATGCTTTTTCCTTTTCAGTAATATGTTTTAGCACCTCCATTCTGTACTCAAACGGTGCAAGAGTTTGATAATGCCAAGGTTTGAATATTTCAGTAATGCTATTTATTGGTCTGTTTGACAAATTGCCTCCTGGATCAAGTCTAGAGAGTTTTAATAATATCAAACTCACATCTTTTAAATATTCAGGTAACCAAGCCAAACTTTCAAGAGCCCACAATAAACCTGTATGATGACTTGTTTTAGAGAAGAACCCATCTTCCTCTTTGAACATATCCATTACTTCAGGCTCTTGTTTCTCTAAGGATTTTTTTACAGCTTTAAGGAAGGTTTCTGGAGACGCTTCTGCTATGAGAGGTAATTCTTTGTCAATAGAAATCCATACTTCACCACTTGCGTTATTGAGTAAATCAAAAATAATATTATCAACCCAATCCTGAGGATTGTCTATGTTAGGTAATTCGCCTCTGATTTGCCCTGCTAAAATTAAAGATTGTACCAATCCTTCTCTTGACCAATCAGAGTATTTTCTTCTATTACTGAAATATGTAAGGACCCTGTCTTCTGGTTCAATGATTGGATTTCCATTTTTAAATGCTATCGAAAAACATTCTTGAAGGTTTTGAAAATCATTCCTTGTAAGTTGGGGGGCTAAGTTTGTCCATGAATCCAAAGGCGAGGTTAATCGCCAAGTTCTACCGATTTGAATAATTGGAGACTCTTCAAAATCTCTCCATTTATTTAGCACAGCTGAATAGTCTGCATAACTCTGTCCAGAAAGCTTTTCAATCAATGCAATATCTCCTACGAAGTTTTCGTCCCATCTACCCAATAAAAGCGCAGGTATTATATCTCGGATATTTTCTTTATCGTACCATTTTGCTTTATACTGCGGAAATTTAAGTAGCTTTTTAAGTATTGTGATATTTCGTGCTGATTCTCTAGATAGCCTTTTTGCATCTTCTCTTAATATACCACTCTTTATTAGTGCATCGACTTGACCATCCCTATCAATTGTTGGTAAAGTAATTGTATTTTCTAAGTTTATGTCATCACCAGCACCGAGAGGAACTAATACGTGATTACCTTTGGATACGGCCATATTAAAAGGTTGTGTTTCATCAAATCTTGGAATGATATTCAACGTGGAATTTATATTATTTCTAACTATTCCACGAAAATTCTCCTCAGTATTTACTACTAATGTTTTTGAAAAGAATCGACCTCCTTCTTCATCTTGAAATGTTTTTGCTGCAGCAATAATGAAAGCAATTGCTTCATTTTTTGTGGATGCTTTTATGGCTACAATTTTTGGTTCACCTGGTAACTCTGATTGTAAAATCTTTTTTTCGTGTTCTCTCCCTGCAATTATAATTTCGGGGAAAAGCCTAAAGCCTTTTGGACCAATTGACCACTCTTCCCAAAATTCGTCAGCAGTTATTATGCCTTCAAATGGATATGCTCCAATTCCATCTTGTGAAGCAAGCCAAAGCGAAACCGAAAGTATCCGATCTAACCATTGCTCTAAGTCTATGGAATCATATGCGATTACATTCTTCCAATGGCTTTCCGCTTTTTTTTCTCTAATCCATTCGTCTTTTTTTGTCCAAAGTCTCGGTGTGACAAATATGAATGTAGAATTGCTTGGCTCAAATCCGATTGGATTATTTTTTCTTTTATCATAATCGCTGTTAGCTTTTGCTGTACAATCAGAAGAAGTACCAAACTCCCACAAAGAAATTCCTTGAGGTACATAAACCGTTTCTGTTTCACAATTTACAATACCGTCCCATCCTCCAATATAAGTCGCACTTCCCCACGGAATATTAATCTTTGTACTTGCGGGTGTCGATGCTCTTACTAATCTCGAAATAAGATATGGCAAAGTCGATTTTGACAGTGCCGTTTCAGCCCATCTTTCAAGATGATTTCTCGTAACTAAATTCATACCTCCACAAAATTTATAAGTTTTCTACTCCAAATTTTGCAATCTCATCTATAATAGGCAGTACTTTCTCCCCCAACGGTGTAAGAGAGTACTCCACTCTGGGAGGGACCTCGGGGTACTGTTTCTTTTTAATCAATCCTTTACCACAAAGGAATTTTAACTCGTCGATAAGCATCTTCTCACTGATGCCGGGAATGGCACGTTTGAGTTCTCCATAACGAATTATCCTGCGGTTGATTTGGAAGATGATAAGCAGCGTCCACTTTCCAGCGAAAATCTGCATTGACTTTCGCACAGGACATTCGTTGTCTGATATTTTTCGCTCCATGACAAACTTTTTTTATTCTTGATAATCAATAAATCTAACAATATAGTATGTATCCTACAATATTGTTGGTACTTGCAGATAGTAGTGCAAAGGTATAATTTTGCGGTGATCTCAACAATAAAAACACGGATTTATGGAAAAGAAGATTGAAAAAGTGCATCAATTTTACACCGCTTTGGCACAGGGTGATTTTGAAACGGTGGGGGCATTGCTCTCCGATGATTTGGTATGGCATCAGCCGGG
>JAUMYH010000106.1 GCA_030528745.1 Bacteroidota bacterium | reverse complement strand
ACCAAGAATTATTGGAAAAATTAGAAGGCGAATGGAGTGTGTCAAGCCATTGGAACGACAACATATTGTATTTCAACAATATCCTTGCACCAAATTACAAACAAGAAACCTTTCCTACTTACAACACGATTGTTTTCAATCCAAAGGACAAAACGATAATTGTAAATACCTATGGTGAATTTGGGTGCGGAACAGCTGCCGTAGAAGATTTGGAAATAACCAACTCAAAATGGCACTTTGAAAACGGATTTCTGAAACTACATTTTGATTATAGTGATTACTCTGGAAAACACAAAATCAATCATTTATACAAGGTAGAAAGAAATCAGGAGCAACTAATTTTAACAAGAATACCTCCAAATAGAAAATTAATTTTCACTTTTTCAAAGTTTTTAGAAGTGTACGCTAATAAAAATCACCAAAAACCATAATAATTGGTGAATATAATCCTCAAAAAACCTGTATATTTGGTGAATAGAAAAAATATTTTTACTTTTGAAAAAGTATCGGAACGAAAAAAACGCTTGAATTTTCATCGCAGTTTGGCTCGTCCGTACTTTTGGCGAACCACCGCACAGCAGGAAGTGGATTATTTGGAAGTAACTGCCAGTGAAATTCGTGCCTTTGAGTTCAAATGGTCGGATACCAAAAAAGCCAGATTGCCCAAACCTTTTTCAGACAACTATTATTCTGATTTAATGGCGATTAACAAAACAAATTTCCGTAATTTTGTAAATGAAGAAATGGAAAAGTAATTAACAAATTCAATGTTTATAGCACAATCTTACACGTTGAAAAAGTAGGAGATTTAAGCAAAGAAGTTATAGAATACGCCACAAAAAAAGGAGTAACCATTGTAGGTGATTAACCTTTAAAATATTAAAAGCATTAGGATTATGAAAGTAAGTTACAGATTTTTCGCTGAATTATCGGCTATTAAACAAGCAGGTTTTGATTTGCCAGATGATAGCTTTGTTTTTGTAATTCAAGGTGATGATGAGCGTCTTGATAAAGTCAAACAGATATTAGGAAATGAATGGAGAGATTATTGCTTTGCCAATATGGAATTTACCGAAGAAGAACGGAGTTCAGCCCCTTATTTGTATGTTTTTGCTAACCATTATTTGGGCTATGCTCAACCAGATACACAAAAAGAAGTAGATGATTTTCCGTATCCTTTTGATGTGTATCCGTACTACAAAGGGGTTTTTGAAATTTTGAATACAGACGAAAATTATGGAGTTTTAAGAGGAAGACAAATCGGAAATTACAAACTAAAAAACGAACCTAAATGGGGCAAAAATGCGATAGGTTCAATACATTATGCAGACGATTCTCTTTTTGTTCCTCCGCAAATTTACAAAGATGTTTTTGCTCCTTTGGGTATTTTGTCAAAACCTGTAATTGATTATAAAACTCAAAAACCACTTTTAAATGTGGTACAATTGCTTCCACAGGGAATTTCAAAAAGTCCGTTGCAATTATCTGAAAAGTATATCCGTCTTACGGAACATATTGAAAAATGGGGCATTACTAAATTTGTATTGCGAGACGATATGCCTTATCCTGTTTTTCTGGAAAATAATAACACGGAAGATTTTTTCTATACCCAAGAATATTTTGGTAGTGGAGGTTTTACAGAACGAGGAATGATTATTTCACAAAAGCTATATCAAATCTTAAAGAAAAACAAGATTAAAGGATTAAATTATGTCCCTTTGACGTAAAAGAAGAAAAACGCAAAAACGCCTTGATTTTCACTTTGTTAAAGTTTTTAGAAGTGTATGAGAATTTAATCAAAAAGAAAGTTTTTTTGTAAATTATTGATTTTCAAGGTCAGATTTCAGACTTTTGTACTTTTTGAATAGTTTTTTAAAACTTTTATTAAAGTCTGGAAATGTATCAAAAACATATTTCATTTTTACAGACTTTCTAAAAATTCATCTAACGGTTGTGTTTTTAGTTTTCCTTTTTTTAACAATTCTACTTGTTGTAGATTTTTACGCATACGCTTTTTAAACTTCTCTTGCTGAGGGTTTAAAGCCGTTTTTTCTTCAACTACCTTTAAATCAATGCCTATTTTTTGGGAAATATCTAAAAGAAGTTTCAAGTCTTTTGCTGTTCCGTTAAAAATAAGTGTATTCATAGCTTTTGTATTTTCTGCAAAGGTAGAAAAAAAGTAGCACAAGACCTTGTCTTTGTTTTGAAACTTACCAAAATAGCCGTTTTTCCTTTTATTTTCCCCTCCACTCAAATAAATTCATTTTTTATCGTATCTTTGCTCAAAAATCATTGAATTTTAGGTTATTATGCAAAAAGAAAATACTTAATCCTAAAACAGCAGGCGAAACGGTTTGAAATGCTACAAAAGATAAAATATTCTGATTATGAAAAAGTTGATGCTGTCGATGGTAATACTCGTTAATTTTTCTGTATTTTCAATGAGTTGTAAAGATTCCACAGATTTGGTTCAATCGGTAAAAATGAGAAAATTTAAGATTGAAAAAATTGTTTTCGGAGATTGTATATCTCAGTTGCTAAAAGTGAAAGACACAGGGAAATATGATAAAACAGAAGTGGAAAGAAAAAGAAACAAAGTTTTTGATAAATTTTTTTATAAAAGTATTTCACAAAAAGAGTTTCGTTTATTCAAAGAAATTATTGATCATCAAGAGTTTTACAAAATTTCTATTCGCATAAAGAATTCAGAAAAGGAAATTGGATTTTTCACACGATTGTATTGGTTTGTCAAAAAAGAAGACGATTTTTATTTTGTAGGAATGACTTGTATAGGATAATTATTTGATTTACAATATAAAATATTATTCTGATTATGAAAAAAGTATATCTTTGTACAGTTATAATAATTTTATTTTTTTCTTGTAATTACACAAAAAGAAAATCTAATCAAGAAAAAATAGATACCACAG
>JAUMYH010000105.1 GCA_030528745.1 Bacteroidota bacterium | reverse complement strand
TAAGGTATCGTTAAACATCGGTACAGGAGCTAATACAGGTTATCAAGATTATTGCTGTGTAGATAAAGGTGTTGACATCGAAAGATTTACACATTCTTGGACAGATAACGTGAAGTTCCCTTCAAAAGATGATAAATTAGAGATAGAACCTTAAAAAGAATAGCGATGAAAAAAATAATATATACATTTTTAGGCGCAGGTATTTTATTTTCCTGCGGGAAAGATGCCATTTCGGTAGAGAAAAACCTCAATGTTGACTGGGAGGTTGATGAAAAAATAATAGCCGAAGATATTCGCAGTCGTATTGGTTATGACCCTCAGTTTGATTATGTTTATTTGCCTGATACTTATTCGGATATTCCTATGATTTCTTTTTCTACCTTGAATATTGTGGAGAATAACATACGGAATATAGAAGCGAAGTTTCTAAAACCTCTTGCCAACGATTGTAAATTGGCATTAGAGTACGACCCAAGTGTTTTTGAGAAAATTAAGGCTACCTTCCCCGATTATGAATTAGGAGAGGCTAATTTGGTAAAAATTGCCGAGCCTGAAAAAAATGTTTCAAAATCGGAAACCCAAACCACCTTTGCGGTAGAAGTGGCTAATAATTCGAGCTTTACAAAAAAACTATTAATACCTTTCTCACTTAAACTAAAGGAAGGGGAAAAGGTTAAAATCATTGAAGAAAACTCATTTTTTGTAGTGAAGATTTATCCAGAAAATATCAAATTGAATTTCCAACCTTCAATTGATATTCAAGGAGAAATGAATTATGGAGAAATTCAACTTCCAGGTCGTTATTTAAGAATGGATGTAGAAACTTCAAAACCGATTCCTACTAACGTAAAAATTGGGCTTGTTCGTGATAATACGTTATTGCCCGAAGGTAGTGTTTTGGCTCCTGAGGGAATGGAGGGGAATTTAGCTGACCAAATTGTTAATTTTCAAAATAAAACAACAGTACCTCTTTTCATTTCTCTACATAATGTGGAACAAATAACACAGGCGGGAACTTATGTTATTCCGTTGAAACTGGTAATGTACGATGAAAACGACCAAGAATATGAAATCCCTGAAAATCAAATCTTATTGAATATAAAAGCCATAGAAAAGACTAATGTCAAAGGCGATCATTCTGAATTGATAGATTTTCGCTGGAAGTTTATAAATAAGAGTACAATTACACCTTCTTATAAAAATGGTACTGCATACAACTTGCGGAATTCTATTGATGGTAGAAGTAATACGTATGCTTATTTATATAGATTCGATAATGATTTAGAAATTACGTATAGCTTTGATTCTCCTAAGAACGTTAAAGCTGTCATTTTACGAATTAATGCTGCAGCAGGTGCTTCTTTAAAAGGTATTAAAGTAACTTCAATTAAGAATTCAAACTCTGGTGAGAAAACTCAAGTGCAGGGAGTGGCTTCTTTTGACCCCGAAGGAGGTTATGCCATTCTAAGAATTACTTTTGATAGAACATTAAGCCAAATAGATGGAATTAAACTCAGTGATTTGATTCCTACGGATAATGCTCGCAATAATGTCCTATGGTATTTCTTGAGTGAAGTTGATTTTTATTACGAATAATAAAAATGAAATAACTTGTTTTTAAAACAATGAAAGAGGTTATTCGAAATTTTTCGGATAACCTTTTTTTGATTGGTCGTATAGCTTCCCACACGCTACAACTTCCACAAAAAAACTTAAATTCCATTAGTAAGTGTGATTTTTGTCTTGCCACATTACAAAAACGCTTTTATTTCATATCTTTGCTCCAAAGTTAAATGTTTATATCTTATCGTTTTTGTCGTTGTTAGACGAAGATATAATATTTTTTAAGAGATAAAGTTTTTTATTTTCTCTCTTTTTTGTTTAGACAACTTTCAAAATTAGCCCAAAAATTGCACTCACTAATGGATTTTAAGATGCCCACTAACGAAAACGGAGGATGTAACCATTGCTCAATAAGCCGACAAAATATATTAAAGGTACTGAACGACAAGGAAATTGAGCGTATTTCAAGCTGCAAAACGTCCTCTTTTTTCCACAAGGGAGAGGTTCTTTTTCAAGAAGGCTCAATGTTATCGGGGGTTTATTGCATCAGAGAAGGTATCTGTAAACTCACCAAAAGCGCCAACGGGAAAAACCAAATCGTCCGATTTATGGGCAAAGGCGACGTTTTGGGGCAACGTGAAATAATGTCGGAAGAAGAGGTGAAACTAACGGCAACGGCTCTGACCGATATGCAGATATGTCTCATTGAGAAAGAAGATTTTTTGGGGTGTTCTACTTCAAATACTAATTTTTCAGCCGAAATAATCCGATATGCCTGTATCGAACTGAACAAAGCCGATGACACCATTGTAAATTTAGCCCAAAAAACAGCTAAACAGCGTTTGGTTGATGCTATTTTCTTGCTTGAAAAAACTTTCGGAGTAGATAAGCAAGGTTACATACAAATACAGCTTTCGCGGGAAGAAATAAGCGGTATGATTGGTGTTGCCTCTGAGTCACTTACCCGCCTGATTTCCGAATTGAGCAACAGAAAATGGATTGCCACCCGAATTAAACGAATTAAAATACTCAACAAAGAGCAATTACTCAAAATTTTAAACGATGAATAAACTCACTTGGTCACCCGTAAAAATCCTCTATCTACACGGAATGGATAGCTTCTTGCAAGATGACCGCAGAGAAATTTTGCAGCCTTACGGCGAAATTTACGCCCCTACCCTTCATTATAGAAACACGCCTAATTTATTTCAGAAATTAGAAAGAGAATACGCTGAAATTCAGGAAATTATAGGGTCAAGCGCAGGCGGACTTATCGGATATTATTTGGCACAAACTCTCAAAAAACCTTGCTTATTATTCAATCCTGCGTTGTGTTTCCGAAACGAAATGCCCATACCAACGCAATTTGACCCCACCT
>JAUMYH010000031.1 GCA_030528745.1 Bacteroidota bacterium | reverse complement strand
TGAAAAAGAGAGAAAAAACTATCCCAAAAAATTGCACTTACTAATGGAAGTTAAGGAAATTATATTTGTGAAAAAAACTTAATTTTTTTTTGTAATTGACAAATAAAGGTAATATATTTGCGTCAATATTAATTTTAAATTCACGTTTTATGAAAAAGATTTTTTTAATGTTTGTGCTTGTTTCTTTAAATTTGTTTACTTCATGTAAAAATGAAGAGGTTGTAGGGAATGTACAATTCAAGTCGCCGTCAATAGATGAGGTGCTTAAGGAAATGGATAGAGTTGTAGAGCAGCATAATAGCTCTGCTAAGTTTTCGCTTCTTTATGAAGATGGTGTGTACATCATTGATGAAATTATTTTTGTGCAAGAAACTTTTGAAGAAAGTTTCTCTAGGGCTTGGGATGCTAAAGGACAAGTAGGCGTTGTTGTTGAATGCAATGGTGGTGGGGCTATTTTTTGCCCTGACGGAGAAAATCAAGGAGGCTGTGTAGGTTCTGCTGTTGCGGGGTGTTTGAATAGTGGTGGTGTGGCTACAGTGTATAGAGCTAAAACTGTTTCGGCAGATATGTAATAAAAATACGAAATAGATTGGGATAGAGAGGTTCAAAAGACCTCTTTTTTTCGTGGTATTTTTTCAGATAGGTATAATCGTAAAGATAATTTTTTGGAAGCTAAAGAGTCATTTATTATAAGAAGGGATTTCTTTCAGGAATATATATCGTTCTTTTTCAAAATCTATTTGACAGGTATAGGTGTTGATTCCGTTGGTTAGAATAAGATATTGAGCCTTGAGTACCAAGTTGTAACGAGCTATTTGGTCAAAGGTGTTTTGTGTAATTTCGACTTCAGGAGCTTTGCACTCTATCAGTAAATTGATGCTTTTGTCAAGATTGTATACAACCACATCGTAGCGTTTGGTAAGATTTCCGATTTTGATAGCCTTTTCTACGTTGATTAACGAAAGAGGATATTTTTTGTCCTCTACTAAATATCGGACAATGTGCTGCCTTACCCATTCCTCGGGGGTGAGTTGTATAAATTTTTTACGAACAGAATCAAAAATGAATAGTTTATTTTTGTTATTTTTGAACCGAAATTCGTAATTTGGAAAATTTAATTGTTGCATTGGGCAAAGGTATTAAAAAATAAATATGACAGCCGAACAGATTCTAAAAGATTTAAAAAATAAAGTATACAAACCTGTTTATTTTCTTTCAGGAGAAGAACCGTATTATATAGACAAAATTGCAGAATACGTTCAGAATAATGTTCTTTCAGAAGATGAAAAAAGTTTTAATCAGACTGTAGTGTATGGCAAAGATACCACAATAGAAGATGTGATACTCAATGCTCGGAAATTTCCTATGATATCAGATTATCAGGTGGTTATAGTTAAAGAAGCTCAGGAGTTAGCGAAAAATATTGCCAAGTTAGAATCGTATGTAGAACATCCAGAAGCTACAACTATTTTGGTGATATGTTATAAAAAGCTGTTGGACAAAAGGATTAAATTGACCAAATTGTTGGAAAAAAATGACTATCTGTACGAAGGCAAAAAGATTTACGAAAATAAACTGGAATCGTGGATTGATGGTTTGGTGAAGGAGTCGGGCTATTCGATAGAGCCTAAAGCTGCCAAGATGTTGGCCGATGCCATAGGTATAAATTTGTCGAGAATCCACAACGAGATTGAGAAGCTAAAAATTACCATTCCCAAAGAAAGACCAATAACCCCAGAGGATATCGAACGCAATATCGGTATCAGTAAGGATTTTAACGTGTTTGAATTGCAAGATGCCTTGGCGGAGAAAAATTTTCTGAAAGCCAAACGAATCATTGATTATTTCCAACACAACGGCGAGGCAGATAGAGCCATAGTGCTTTCGACGGCATCGGCACTGTTTACATTTTTTTCAAAAGTGATGATGTATCACGGATTGTCAGACAAATCTCAAGCCTCGAAGGTACTGGGTGTAAATCCTTATTTTGTAGGTAAATACCGTACAGCATCAGTTAATTATCCGATGAAAAAAATAAGCTATATATTGCAGCGAATTAAGCAAATAGACCTTAAGAGCAAAGGAGTGGGGGCAGCGGCTTTGCCAAGGAAAGAACTCTTGCAGGAGTTACTGTTTACGTTTTATTAATGTGTATACAAATTATTTTTTATAATTATTATTTGCTAAGTATACCAATTATTTTATTATTTTTGTCGGTTAGAGGACTAAAACTACAACATGGCAAAAGTAAAGTTTTATTACGACCCAGAAAATCTAGCTTATAAAAAAATCCAACCCAAAAGGGGTAGGCAGATAGGTTATATATTCTTGTGGTTGTTGTCTGCGGCATTGTTTGGTTTTTTGGGTATGATGTTGTTAGTAAATTCTAACGTAATCGGTACTCCTATAGACAAAATGCAAAAAAGAGAAATCGAAAATCTGAAATTTAGATATACCGTACTTAACAAAAAACTCAATCAGATAGACCAAGTATTGGCGGATATTGCCGAGAGAGACAACAATCTGTATAGGGTGTATTTTAATGCTGATGCTATTCCGCTCGATCAGCGTAAGACAGGATTTGGAGGCGATGATAGATATAAAGATTTAGAGGGTTTTGACAATTCTGAACTTATCAAAAACACAACCAAGCGTATGGACGTGATTTCAAAGGAGTTGGTCATTCAGAGCAAATCACTTGACGAAATCTATAAGTTGGCTTTGTCTAAAGAGAGTCTTTTGTCGGCCATACCAGCTATACAACCTATTAAAAACGAAGAGCTTAAGCGTATGGCTTCTGGTTTTGGATACCGAAACGATCCTTTTACCAAAATACGCAAGTTTCATGCAGGAATGGATTTTACAGCCAAAACAGGTACGCCAATTTATGCTACTGGCGATGGCGTGGTAACACGTGCCGACAACAGAGCTTCGGGTTATGGCGAACACGTAGTAATACAACACGGATACGGATACGAAACCCTCTATGCCCATTTGAGCAAGTATAATGTAACTGTAGGTAAAAAGGTAAAACGCGGTGATGTAATTGGTTATGTCGGAAGTACAGGGCGTTCCGAAGCACCGCATTTGCATTACGAAGTACGCATTAATGGAGAACCCGTAAATCCTATAAATTTCTATTACGGAAATATATCGGCCGAAGAATTTGAGGTAATTTCCAAACAAGCCAATCAAGAAAATCAATCTTTGGACTAATATTTGTAGTATGAAAGAATTGCCAGACAAATTATATTATAGTATAGGGGAGTTAGCAAAATATTTTGAAGTAAATGCTTCGTTGATAAGATTTTGGGACAAGGAATTTGACGTAATCAAACCCAAAAAAAACGCTAAAGGGAACAGGATGTTCACTGCCGAAGATGTTAAAAATATCAAGATAATTTATCATCTGGTAAAAGAAAAAGGATACACGCTTGATGGAGCAAAAATGTATCTGAAAGAAGGAAAAATAAAAGGATTGAATAATAATTATGAAATCATCGAAAAGTTAAAAGCGATTAAAGAAGAGTTGTTGTCATTAAAAAAGTCAATGTAATAAAATTAAGTAGATATGAAAAAATGGTTAGTACCCGTAGGGATTATTGTAGTGTTGTTAATAATGATGTTTTCGTCTTATAACGGATTGGTATCACTTCAGGCCGATGCCCAACAATCGTGGGCCGATGTGCAAAGTAGTTATCAACGTCGTATGGATTTGATAGAGAATTTGGTCGAAACCGTTAAAGGAGCAGCACAAAACGAAAAAGATATTTTGGTAGGTGTTACAGAGGCAAGGTCTAAAGCCACAGCCACCAATATTAATGTAGATGATATTGCAAGTGTAACTCCAGAGCAAATGGCCGATTTTCAAAAAGCTCAAGCAGGAATGTCGAGTGCCTTGAGCCGATTGTTAGTATCGGTGGAGCGTTATCCAGATATTAAATCGAATCAGAATTTCTTGGAATTGCAATCGCAAATAGAAGGCACCGAAAATAGAATTAATGTGGCCCGAGACCGATTCAACGCCTCGGCTACAATTTATAACAAAAAGGTAAAGTCAATGCCAACAGTTCTGTATGCAGGATTGTTAGGTTTTGAAAAAATGACACTTTTTGAAGCAGATAAAGAAGCTCAAAAAGCTCCGAAAGTAAAATTCTAATCTTATGTATAGAGTAAAAGATTTTTTGTCCAAAATAGATGAAGAAGCTATAATTGAGGCAATAGTGATTGCCGAAAAAGCTACCTCCGGAGAAATCAGGGTACATATCGAAGATAATGCCACAGACACCCCTTTAGATAGGGCTCAGGAGGTGTTTTTTGCTCTAGGAATGGATAAAACCAAGGATAGAAATGGCGTTTTGTTCTATATATGTGCCAAAAAACACCACTTTGTAATATTGGGAGATGAGGCAATAAATCAAAAGGTAGATGCCCGTTTTTGGGAAAATACCAAAGATATGGTTCTGTCTCATTTTAAGAAAAATAACTATAAGCAAGGTTTAATAGAAGGAATAATAAAAGTAGGAGAGTTCCTGCAAAAATTCTTTCCGTCAATTGAAGAAAAACAAAATCAATTGCCAAATGAGATTTCTAAATAGCATAAAGTCATTATTGCTGATAGTGTTCGTTTTGGTTTTTCCTTTCCAAGGAATGACTCAAGGCGTACATATTCCTAAAAAACCGTCGTTTATTCCGCCGATAATAGACAGTGTAAAATTATTAAACCAGTCGGAGTATCAATTGTTGTACGATAAGCTAAAAAGATATTCGGATACCACCTCCACTGAAATCATGGTGATGATTGTAAACACAACGCAAGGTGAGGAAATCAAACGATACGCTACCGATATAGGACACCAATGGCAAATAGGCAAGAAAGGTAAGGATAATGGAATAATCTTGCTTTTGGCAGTGCAAGACCGCAAAGTTACTATTCAGACAGGATACGGAGCGGAACATTTATTAACCGACGCCCTTTCCAGAAGAATTATCGAGAAGCAGATAATTCCTGCTTTTCGCAGTCAAAATTATTATCAGGGTATAGATCAGGCTACTACATCGATATTTCAGATTTTGCAAGGCGAATATCAGAATACCAATACTCAAGAAAAACCCTCAGTGCTGATTCCTTTTATTGTTGTTTGTGGGATAGCCTTGTTGATTATGTATTTTATATCCAAATCAGGAGGCGGAGGAAGAGGAAATATACGAGGGCTTGATGCCGATGATATATTAATATTGACCAGTAGAGGGCGTAGCTTTGGTGGTTCAGGCGGATTTGGTGGCTTTGGTAGTGGCGGCGGTGGTTTCGGCGGATTTGGCGGCGGAGGCGGATTTGGCGGCGGAGGTGCCTCTGGAAGTTGGTAGAATTAGAATTGTATAATTTGATTTCTGAAATAACACGCTATCCAAAATCAAACCTTAACGACAACCTACGATTGGAAGAAGATTTGGGGCTTTATGGTGATGAGGCAATGTATTTTACGCAACAATATGCCACTATGTTTGATGTTGATATGAGTCAATTTCCGTTTGACGCGTATTTTTCTCCAGAGATGGACAAAATCTCGTTGTTTGTAAGAAAACTATTTTATAATACTAAAAATAAAACATTAACCATTGCCGATTTGAAGGCAGGGATTACCAACAAAAAGTTGATGTAACGAAGTTGCGATAAAGTTGTTGTTTTTTGTGTATTGAATCAGAAATTATACTGTAGTAAATCGGATTTTATCGGAACAATATGGATACACCAGCCGAGACATAGGCAAAAAAGCTGTTGTCAATATAACTTCCGCCACCAGACAAGTCGATTTGTAGGTGAGATTGCAGTAAGAACAACATACCTCCATCGAAACCGTGATTTGGTGCTGTGGATTTAGAAAATAGTAAAAAATATTCGCCATACAAAGTGAATTTATCAGAGAGTACCACACCCGATTGAAAGGTAAAGATACCTGTGTCGATTCGATTTTTGGTGCCGATGTTGGTTACAAAAAACAAACGGTCAAATTCGCTCTCAAAAGCCAAAAGCAAATCGGGGTTGATGGTTTTGGTAGCATATTCATATTCGAGATAACCTACTACGGTAACAGACGGAAAAAAGTTGTCTTGATTGAGGATTTTTTGTTTTGAGCTGAGTGTTAGTCCGTTGTGGTTGAGTTTGTCAGCAGTATAATTGAGTTCGGATTCTAAGCGTACTTCATTACCTTTGAAAGTTCCGTAACGCAACATAAATTCGTAGGCTGCCCCATTTTTTGACAAAACAAAGCCATTTTCAAATTGTAAATTTCTTTGAGGGATAATATACGTGCCTTCGCTGTGGTCAGGTCTGTCAGTGGTAATGTTTTCAAGAGTCTGACCAAAGATGCTCAACGATATTAAACAGAAGAATAATACAATATTCCGATTCATAGGTGTTTTTTTACAAAAATAATCAAAAATAGATGTTCTGCAAGTCTGTCTGTTACTGATTTTTATCTAAACGGATTAAATTGGTGTAAAATTAAGGCTAACTAATTTGCGGACAACATTTTTTTCGTATTTTTGCATCATGCAAAACAGTGTACTTATATTAGATTTTGGGTCGCAATACACACAGCTTATTGCGCGTAGAGTAAGAGAATTGAATGTTTATTGTGAAATTTTTCCGTACAACAATCCGCCTACGGATTTGTCGCAGTACAAGGCGGTGATTCTTTCGGGAAGTCCTTCGTCTGTGCGTTCGGAAGATGCTCCTCGTCCTGATTTGTCCGCTATCAGAGGCAAGAAGCCGTTACTAGCGGTGTGTTATGGGGCTCAGTATTTGGCTCATTTTTACGGAGGTGAAGTAGCTCCTTCAAATATCAGAGAATACGGTAGGGCAAATCTTTCGTATATCAAAGACGAAGAGTCTCTTTTTGATGAAATCTCCGAAGGTTCTCAAGTGTGGATGAGCCATTCCGATACAATCAAACAACTGCCTACTGGCGGGGTAAGATTGGCAAGTACTAAAGATGTCGAAAATGCCGCATACAGAATCCAAGGCGAGGATACTTACGCTATACAATTTCACCCAGAGGTATACCATTCTACAGACGGAAAAAAGATGTTAGAGAATTTTTTGGTTAAAATTGCCAAAGTATCTCAGAATTGGACTTCTGATTCGTTTGTGGAGCGTACTGTTCAGGATTTAAAAGCCAAATTGGGGAATGATAAAGTGGTGTTAGGGCTTAGCGGAGGGGTAGATTCTACCGTGGCAGCTGTGTTGCTTAACAAGGCAATTGGAAATAATTTGTATTGTATATTTGTAAATAATGGGCTTTTGCGTAAAAATGAGTTCCAAAACGTATTGAATCAATACAAGGATATGGGGCTTAATGTCAAAGGCGTTGATGCTTCGGAGCAGTTTTTGTCTGCTCTTGCAGGAATTGAAGACCCAGAAACCAAACGCAAAACCATAGGAAGGGTATTTATAGAGGTATTCGATCAAGAAGCAAACAAATTAGAAGATGTAAAATGGTTGGCTCAGGGTACAATTTATCCAGATGTGATAGAATCAATCTCGGTCAAAGGGCCTTCGGCAACAATCAAGTCGCATCACAATGTGGGCGGATTGCCTGATTTTATGAAACTTAAAATAGTAGAACCGTTGCGTATGCTCTTTAAAGACGAAGTAAGAGAGGTAGGCAAAACAATGGGAATTGATAAAGAACTTCTCGGAAGACATCCTTTCCCAGGGCCAGGCTTGGCAATTCGTATTTTGGGCGATATTACCCCAGAAAAAGTGGCAATACTTCAGGAGGTAGATGCTATATTTGTGGACGGGCTCAAAAGAGATGGTTTGTACGATAAGGTGTGGCAGGCAGGAGCTATTTTGTTGCCTATCAATAGTGTAGGGGTGATGGGAGACGAACGTACTTACGAAAAAGTGGTTGCCCTAAGAGCCGTTGAATCCACAGACGGAATGACTGCCGACTGGGTGCATCTGCCGTACGAATTTTTGATGAAAATATCCAATGAAATTATAAACAAGGTTAAGGGAGTAAACAGGGTGGTGTATGATATTAGTTCAAAACCACCTGCAACTATCGAATGGGAATAGTTTTTGTAAGGTCTATAAGACAAAAATATAAAGTATGAAAAAAATACTCTTGTTGTTTTTTGCATTTGGATTAATGGTCGTAAATGCTCAAGATTTTTTCTTACATGAGATAGTAAAAGATGATACCGTAACCAGTTTGGCTCGTAAATATCTGGTAACGATTCACGATATTTATCAACTTAATCCGAAAGCGAAGGAAGGGGTTAAATTGGGAGAATATCTGTATATCCCTGTAAATGAAAAAAATAAGAAAAATGCAATGAGATGGGGCAAGTATCATAAGGTACAACCCAAGGAAACCTTGTTTGCTATTGCCAAAAGATATAATTTGTCTGTTGATGACCTAAAACAAATCAATAGCAACTTGTTACAAGGCAGGGATATTCAGCCAGGAATGGATTTGTTTGTTCCTAATTTTTCGCTATCCTTATCGCAAAATGAAAATTCTTCGCAACCAACAAGATTTGTAGAAGAGCAGATTAGCACTCTTACTTATCATATTCATGTGGTGCAACCCAAAGAAACACTCTATTCCTTAAAGACGCGTTACGGAATGACAGAGGAAGATTTGGTAAGACTCAATCCGCAACTCAAACAAGGCGTAAAGATGGGCGACTCACTGCGAGTGATACTTAACGAAGATGCGGATTTGGCATTTGTAAATTCGTACAAAAGACCCATATCTGATTTGGTTAAAACGATGACCAAAAAACCAAGAAAGGAAGTGGTTATACTCATTCCATTCCGAACTTCAAAGCTATCGGATAATTCCAGAAGTGTACAAGAGGAACTAAAGAAAAGCCAGTTGCTCAACCACACAATTGATTATTATTCGGGTTGTTTGATGGCTATTGATTCGATACGTAAATTGGGCGGAAATTTTAATGTTAAATTTTTGGATTCGGAAGAAACATCGAGTTCTTCGGCTGTGGAATTGCTATACAGTGCTGGGGTATTTTCGAAAACAGATTTAATAATAGGGCCTTTTTTGAATACTCATTCAGAAAAATTAGCTGATTTGTTGCCTAACAAACCTGTTATAGCTCCATTTTCGAAAGAAAAACCCAATAAAGAAAATATGTTTGTGTCGTTTCTGCCTATAGAAACCTCAAAGGAATTGATGTTGGATTATTTGGTAGAAAAAAATCAGAATATAGTAGCCATATTGGATGCCGAAAAAACAAGTTCGAGGAATTTGATTAAAAACAAACTTCCAAAAATATCAATAGTCGATTTTGCAGACAAAACTGCTGCGGACAATCTGAAAGCGTTGATGCAAACAGACAAGACAAACTATGTGGTGCTGGACACCGAGAGTTCGGCTATGGTTATGCGAGTGAGTAAATTACTGTTAGGACTGATGAATACTTATTCGATAAAATTAGTGGCATTGGACAGGAACAAAGCCTATGAATCGGACGAGGTGCCATCGGCAGATTTGGCAAAGCTCAATATGCACTATCCTTCTGTGATTAAAGATTTGAGTGTAAATGAAAATTCAGGTTTTTATGCCAAATACAAAAAAGAATACAATTCGTTTCCAAGTCAATACGCCATCAGAGGTTTTGATATAACTTTTGATGCGTTAGTACGATTATCTCAAGAAGAAGACTTTGCGGATAACGCACTCAAAATAGCTACTGAACATCTGGAAAGCCGATTTATTTACGCTAAAAATAATACAGGAGGGTATTATAATGCAGGTGTTTATATTTTATATTACGATAATGATTTGTCTATAAAAGAAGCAAAATGAATACAGTAACATCTAAAGTAATTTATAAAGGCGAGTTGCGTACAATATCTACGCATCTGAACTCTCAAGAACAGATTATCACTGATGCACCACTTGATAATAATGGAAAGGGTGAAGCGTTTTCGCCTACCGATATGGTAGCCAATTCGTTAGCTACCTGTATGTTTACCATAATGGGCATCAAAGCCAGAGATATGCAAATTGACTTGACCAGTTCTTCGGCCGAAGTAACAAAGGTAATGGCTTCTGACCCAAGAAGAATCTCTGAAATCCACGTAGTATTCACCATAGACATAGCATTAGACCAAAAATCAAAGACTATATTAGAACGTGCAGCAATGACCTGCCCTGTTTTCTATAGTTTGCATCCCGATATAAAAAAGGAGGTTATATTCAATTATACCAAATAAATTGTAGTCAAAATATAATATATTTGGTCGAAATAAAGTTATACTTATATAATACAAAGGCATGTTTTTTCAGACAAAAGAGGAAAAAAAATCAGCAGCAATAACTTCAATGCTTTTTGGGTTGTTGATGCTTGTACTATCAATAGCTATCTTCCCTCCTGAGATTAAGGAACTCGAAGGAGGTGGGGGCGGAGGTACAATTGCTTTGAATTTCGGATTTGACGATCAGGGTATGGGCGATGATTTTGAATCTACAGAAAGAGTATCCTCAACCCAACCAAATACGCCGTCTATTTCAGCAACACCTTCAGAGATTCTTACCTCTGATAATGAAGATGCTGTAGCAATAGACAAGGTAAAGGAATTACCTAAAAAAGTTGAAAATACACCCAAAACGCCCGACAGAAAGGTAGAAGCCAAACCAGATAATACCATAAAACCTAACAAACCAGAAGCTAGTAAACCCAAGCCAGATAGAAACGTAACCAATGCCATAGACAATCTGTTAGGCGGAGGTAGTGGCGATGGAAACTCTAACCGACAAGGAAATCAAGGAAGCCCCAATGGAGGAATTACTGGTGGAGGTTATGACGGACTTGGTGGCTCAGGCTCAGGCTCAGGAGGAGGACACGGCTCTGGACAAGGTATAGGCACAGGTTCGGGCTATGGCTCAGGTTCAGGAGCTGGTTCAGGTAATGGACATGGTAATTATAAACTTGCAGGTAGAAAACCTCTTAAAATGCCACAACCTACTTACAAATGTAACGAAGAGGGCGTAGTGGTAGTGGAAATATTTGTCAATAAAAGTGGAAAAGTAGTAGAGGCGAATCCAGGGGTTAGAGGCTCAACCTCTACTGCCAAATGTCTTACAGATATAGCCAAAAAAGCCGCATTAGAAACCAGTTTTGAACCTAGTGATAAGGCAGCCGAAAGACAGCGAGGCGAAATTAGATATAACTTTAAACACAAAGAATAATTGTACACATATCAGCAAACCTTAGAATGGCTCTTTGGCAGATTGCCCATGTTTCAGCAACAGGGAATCTCGGCCTACAGAAAAGACCTCACTAATGTCATCAACTTATTAAAACATCTGGATAATCCGCATCAAAAGATAAAAACCATACATATAGCAGGAACTAACGGCAAGGGGTCTACCTCGAGTATGTTGGCATCAATACTACAAGAGGCAGGATACAAAGTAGGACTGTATACCTCACCTCATCTGAAGGATTTTAGAGAACGCATCAAAATAAACAGACAGCCAATCCCCGAGGAGGAAGTCTGCCATTTTGTAAAGCAAAATAAAGTTTTTTTTGAGGAAAATAATTTGAGTTTCTTTGAAATGACTGTAGGAATGGCTTTTGAATATTTTTATAAACAAAATACAGATATAAATATCATCGAAACGGGGTTGGGTGGAAAATTGGATTCTACTAATGTGATTAGTCCAATAATCTCAATAATAACCAATATAGGACTGGATCATACCAATATATTGGGTAATACGCTCAAAGATATTGCTGTACAAAAAGCTGGAATCATCAAATCGAACATTCCAGTAATTATAGGAGAATATACTACAGAAACCAAGCAAGTGTTTGTAGAGGTAGCTCGTTCAATAGATGCTCCTATTTATTTTGCTTCTGATAATATAAAGACAACGCCAGATTCCGACCTCAAAGGAATATATCAAGAACAGAATAAAAAAACAGTGTTACAAGCAGTAACAGTGTTAAGAGAGGTGTCGCAGTTGAAAATATCGGATAATCACGTGAAAAATGGATTGCTTAATGTGGTCAAAAATACAGGGCTACAAGGGCGATGGCAAATTCTTCAAAACAATCCTACAATAGTATGTGATACAGCTCATAACGTACACGGACTAAGCGTTGTGATGCAACAATTGGCAGAGCAACAATACGAACAATTGCATTTGGTAATAGGTGTGGTAGCAGACAAAGATTTAGACGAAATACTTCCTCTTTTTCCCAAAAAAGCGACTTATTATTTCTGTAAACCCAATCTGATTAGAGGATTGGACGCGGTTGTTTTGGAACAAAAAGCCAGAACACACAATCTTTATGGAAAGGTGTACAATTCTGTTCAGGAAGCCTTTGATACGGCAAAACAAAATGCAACTTCAGCTGATTTGATTTATGTAGGTGGAAGTACCTTTGTGGTGGCTGAGGTTCTGTAGGGCAATAATACTGTAGATTTTATAAATGTAAATTGGTATATTTGCAACATAAAGTCTAATATTTTAGTATTTATGAAAAAGGAAACGCCGCTCATGAAGCAATACAATAGTATAAAAGCCAAATACCCAGATGCTTGTTTGTTGTTTAGGGTAGGTGATTTTTATGAAACTTTTGGAGAAGATGCCGTTCGTACAGCTAAGATATTAGACATTACACTCACCAAAAGAGGCAATGGTAGTGAGAGTGAAACAGCATTAGCAGGATTTCCTCATCATTCGCTCAATACATACCTTCCTAAGCTGGTTAAGGCAGGATTGCGTGTGGCGATATGCGATCAATTAGAAGACCCCAAAACAACCAAAACCATAGTAAAAAGAGGCGTTACAGAATTGGTAACCCCAGGAGTCGCCTTGAATGATCAAGTGTTGCATTCCAAGACAAATAACTTTTTGGCTTCAGTTCATTTTGGTAAAAAAATAATAGGACTGTCTTTTTTAGACGTTTCCACAGGCGAATTTCTACTGGCAGAAGGAAGCAAAGATTATATCGAAAAATTATTGCAAAACTTTTCGCCTAATGAAGTGCTAATAACCAAGGATAATAAAAATAAATTTAAAGAACTTTTTAGCAACAGATACAATATATTTCCGCTCGAAGATTGGATATATAAGTACGATTACGCCAAAGAATCCTTGACGAATCATTTCAAAACCAATTCACTCAAAGGATTCTCGGTCGAAGATTTGACAGAAGCCATTACTTCGGCTGGAGCCATATTGTACTACCTTTCCGAAACGCAACACAACAAATTAGAGCATATCAATACCATACAACGCATCACCGAGGAAGGCTATTTGTGGCTCGATCCCTTTACGGTTCGTAATTTGGAATTGTATTCCAGTCCGAATCTGAATGCAGTTACCTTGTTGGATATTATTGATAAAACAATATCTCCTATGGGAGGACGAATGCTCAAACGTTGGATAGCCCTTCCGTTGAATCACAGAGCTAAGATAGAGGAACGCCTTAATGTGGTAGATTATCTTTCTTCGCACAACGAATTGTTAGAATTGGTTCGCCAACAGATTAAATATGTCTCTGATATGGAAAGGCTTATAGCTAAGGTGGCTACTTCCAAGGCATCTCCCAAAGATATGGTAATTCTTAAAGAATCGCTGGAGGCGATATTACCTGTGCGTACCGCCATTATTCAGACAGGCGATAAAGCCCTACAGAAAATAGGTTATAGCCTGAATGAATGTATGGAGGTTATTCAGAAAATTCAGAATACGCTCAACGAAGATGCCCCTTCGCACATCAGTAAAGGAAATGCCATCAACAAAGGCATTAACAAAGAGTTAGACCAACTTCGAGAGATAGCCTTTTCGGGAAAAGAATATCTGGAAAAATTAGAGCAGCGAGAGTCCGAAGCAACAGGAATACCATCGTTAAAGGTGGCATTTAACAACGTGTTTGGCTATTATATCGAGGTCAGAAATACCCATAAAGACAAAGTCCCAGAAGGTTGGATTCGCAAACAAACCCTCGTTAATGCCGAAAGATACGTCACGGCAGAACTCAAAGAATACGAATCCAAAATATTAGGAGCTGAAGAGAAGATTATTAAATTGGAATCCGATATTTTTGAAGAGTTGGTGCAATGGGCATCGCAGTTTATCAAACCAATTCAGGCTAATGCCTTTTGGGTATCCCAGCTTGACTGCCTTGCAGGATTCGCAACCTTGGCTATAGAAAATAACTATTCAAAACCAGAATTTACCGATGATTTTTCGTTGGATATCAAACAAGGACGACACCCAGTGATTGAAAAAAGACTTCCAATAGGTGCCGATTATATTACGAATGATGTTTATTTAGACAGAGATAAGCAACAAATTATTATGATAACAGGACCTAATATGTCGGGTAAATCTGCCATACTGCGTCAGACAGCATTGATTGTATTGATGGCTCAGATGGGTAGTTTCGTACCTGCCAAAAGCGTTAAAACAGGGTTGGTAGACAAAATATTTACACGAGTTGGGGCTAGTGATAATATATCTATGGGCGAATCTACTTTTATGGTAGAAATGAACGAAACAGCGTCGATATTAAACAATATAACAGAAAGAAGTTTGGTGCTATTGGACGAAATAGGACGTGGTACTAGCACTTACGATGGCGTATCGATAGCTTGGGCAATCACAGAGTATCTACATCAGCACCCAGCCCAGCCCAAAACCCTATTTGCCACGCATTATCACGAGCTGAATCAGATGGCTCAAACGTATCACAGAATAAAAAATTATAATGTTTCGGTAAAGGAAACGGATAACAATGTATTGTTTTTGCGTAAATTACAAGAAGGAGGTTCGGCACACAGTTTTGGTATTCATGTGGCTAAAATGGCAGGAATGCCTCAGCTTGTGATAAATAAAGCCCAACAGATGCTCAAACAACTTGAACGCAGACATAAGGAAGAAAAATCCGAATCCAAAAACAAAGAAATGCAGTTGTCATTTTTTAACTTAGACGATCCGCTTCTGGAGGAAATCAAGGCTCAAATTTTGGCACTTGACATTAATACGCTTACCCCAGTAGAGGCTCTAATGAAAATTAACGAACTCAAAAGATTGCTCTCCTCTTAATGCTCTCTGTTGATGATTTCGATGCTTTGAGCAGGGAAAACGATTGGGGTGGTTGAAAGAAACTGATTGAGGTCTAATAACAACGTTCTACGCATTTGCTGTAATTCACTTTGATTACTCCACGGTCGTACACTAATAGTTATGGTGTCTTGATTTATTTCGGTAAGTTCTACTGTTGGTTCTGGCTGTTCTAATATTAAAACGTTGTTTTTGAGTATGTTGCCGATTTCAGTACAGATATAATTGACATCATTTTGATTAGATATTGTAATCTGAATTTCTGTCCTTCGGACTTCTTCTCGAGAGTTATTGATTATTGTACCATTGGAGAGGATGCCATTAGGAATAAATACCGCTTGATTATTGGCGGTATTGATTTGAGTGTTAAATATCTGAATGCTTTTGACAGTTCCCGATATCCCTTGGGCCTGTATGTTATCGCCTACTCTAAAAGGTTTGAACATTATGATAAGCAATCCTCCTGTAAAGTTCGATAAGGAACCCTGTAGGGACATACCTATGGCAAGTCCCATAGCTCCAAGAACCGCAACAAACGAAGAGGTTTCGATGCCGAGTTTTGATATTATGGCTATAAAAAGAGATAGTTTTAGAAGCCAAGTAATCATATTGATCAAGAATCCAGATACAGTAGTATCTACATCTCTTTTTTCAATAATTTTTCTAAAAACATTTTTTGCAATCCTAATCAACAACACACCTACTATCAGTATAAGTAGGGCTGAAATGAGTTTTACAGAAAACGACTGAAAAATCTCAATCCAACGTTGTAACATCAACTCAAAATGATTTAAGTTTTGATTCATAATTGTTTTATTAGTGACGATTTTCTATTTATTAGCATGGTATATACTTTCTATTTTAATAAGAGCAATCTAAGGAAGTAAATCCTCTTCTTTGATGAGTTTTTTCCCATCTTTTATGAAAAATTCAGCAAGTTTTTTTGAGCCATAGATGTTTAAATGATCTTCGTCTGGAGTTATAAGTTTTCCGTCAATAACTCCATCTTTTGGGATATACTCCACCAAACTGATATTTGTTACATTCGGATATTTATTTAATATTTGTTTTACTGTACGCCAAGCCAGTTCGTCTCCTTCCAACTCTAAAGTATTTTCTGGGAGTTCAAGACCTATCTTTTGGTGTAATAATCCATTTTTAACCATATCCCTTCCGAAGAAAATAGAACTTCTTATAACATATACTTTCTTTCCCTTTTCTGACAGGAATTGTATAGTTGTTTCTAACTCTTTGAGGTAATTGGTGTATGTTTCTAATGTTTCATAAAAGTAGTTTGAGAAGACAATAATGTCATAATTGTCGTATTTTTCCAAAAACAACTTGTTCAGTTTTTGACAACGATCCTTGGTGTCTAACCTATTTGAATGTTGATTGGTGTCGTAATTTGTTAAGCAAGGACATCCACCAGTCGAGATAAGGTCGGCTTTCCAACCTTCGTTTTTTCCTACAATATCTACAAAAGGAGCTAAATGTCCTGTATGACTATCGCCTACAAACAAAATCTTAGTTTTGCCTTCTTGAGCAAGATTTCCTAAAGTGCAGTGATTGTTATCTACTTTGGCGTGACATTCCGAAGGGTATAATGACTCAGAATCAGTGCTATCAGTAAGATTCTTTATATTCCAATAAAAACCTAATACAATAACTGAAGGAAGCAGGTAAAATACGATTAGGTTTTTATAGAAATTCATTTTGTTATGTCTAGTGGTTTGTTCTACAAAATAATACGACAGTACAGACAAAACAAACATTAAAGCTATGGCTACGAGTAAATAATTCGTAGATAAAGCACCTTCTCCTAAGAAATAACGGAATATAGCTAAAATTACCCAGTGCCAGAGATACAAGGAGTATGATAGTTTGCCTATCCAAACCACAATAGGAATCGAAAATAATCGTTTTACCCAAGTGCCTTTTTCATTAGAAATAATAAGTAAGGCTGTAGCTATACAAGGTAACAAGGATAAATACCCTGGAAAATGAGGCACTACAAAAAAGTCGGTTAGGAACAAACAAATCGTTAAGACTATTATTGAAATCAGTCCTAAAATGTTAGATTGCTTTTTTGAAAATGGATTTCCTTTTTCAAAAACATAAACTGCTAAAAAAGAACCTGTCATCATTTCAATCATTCGTAAATGAGGAAGATAATAAATATCCCAATTAAACCCTAATCGACTTAAATCTAAAAATTGTGTAGCTATTATAATTGCAGATAGAATTACCCCCCCCATTAATTTATTCTTTTTCAAGCAGTTAATTCTAAACATAAGCAACAACAGTAAAGGGAAGATAAAATAAAATTGTTCTTCTACCGAAAGCGACCAAATGTGTACAAAAGGTTTGGTTTCAATTCCTGGATCAAAATATCCCAAACTACTGCTATTTCGAGCAAAATAAAAATTTGCTACAAATAAAACAGAGGCAACAGCAGACTTGAGCGTTTTGATGAGGTCATTTGGAGTAAACAACCACCAACACAGTAAGATACTGGTAATAAGCACTACAAAAAAGACAGGTAATATTCTTTTAATTCTGCGGTTATAGAAATTCATAAAAGAAAAAGTTCCACTACTCATCTCTCTACATAAAATAGAGGTAATGAGGTATCCAGATATAACAAAAAATATATCCACACCCAAAAAACCGCTGGGCATATACAAAGGGTTAATGTGAAAAATAATAACGGAAATAACAGCTAAGGCTCTGAGTCCGTCTATATCTGCACGGTATGTTACGTTGTTAGGCTTCATAAATTATTTTATCAATAACGACTTCCCATTCATCACTTCGGGTTTGTCAATGTTCATTAAATCTAAAACGGTAGGGGCAATATCGGCTAAAATGCCGTCTTGTATATTGTAATTGTTATTTTTGCTTATAAGAATACACGGCACGGGGTTGGTGGTGTGAGCCGTATTAGGGCTGCCGTCCATATTAAGCATCGTTTCGCAATTGCCGTGATCGGCTATCAAAATAGTGGTGTAATCATTTTCTAAAGCCGTTTCTACCACTTCCGATACGCATTTATCAACAGCCTCACAAGCCTTGATTGCAGCCTCCATTACGCCAGTATGTCCTACCATATCGCCATTGGCAAAATTAAGACAAACAAAATCAGTCGACTTGGCTTGAAGTTCAGGAATAAGAGCGTCTTTAAGGTCAAAGGCACTCATTTCAGGCTTCAAATCGTAGGTTGCCACCTTGGGAGAAGGACATAAAATACGTTTTTCTCCCTCAAAAACTTCTTCTCTTCCTCCTGAAAAAAAGAATGTAACGTGGGGGTATTTTTCGGTTTCTGCAATCCGAATCTGCGTTTTTCCGTTGTTGCTCAATACTTCGCCTAGGGTGTTGTTCAGATTGTCCTTATCATAAATGACATTTACATTAGCATAGGTGTCGTCATAATTGGTCATTGTAACGTAATGCAAAGGCAATTTTCGCATACCAAATTCCAAAAAATCCGTCTGCGAGAGAGCCTCAGTAAGCTCACGTCCTCTGTCGGTACGGAAATTGAAAAATATAACCACATCGCCCTCGGATATAGTGCCTACAGGCTTAAGTTGCTCGTCAACCGCTACAATGGGTTTGATAAATTCGTCTGTGATATCGTTGTTGTAACTCTTTTGAATACTAGCTATTATATCTTGAGAAAATTCGCCCAAACCATTGACAAGTAAGTCGTAAGCCAATTTGATTCGTTCCCAACGTTTGTCTCTGTCCATAGCGTAATATCTGCCAATTACAGAAGCCAGTTGTGCATTTTTGTTTTGCGTATAGCTTATAATATCTTTTACAAAATGAATTCCCGACATTGGGTCTACATCACGACCATCTGTAAAGGCGTGGATATAAGTGTTTTGTAGTCCAAAATCTTCAGCAGCATCAATAAGTCCTTTGAGGTGATTGATATGCGAGTGTACACCGCCATCGGAGAGAAGTCCCAGTAAATGAACCTTTTTGTTCTGATTTTGGGCGTACTCAAAGGCATCAATCAGAGCTTTTTGTTCTTGTAGGGTTTTGTTTTCCACGGCAAGATTTATTTTTACCAAATCTTGAAATACCACTCTTCCAGCCCCCAAATTGGTATGTCCTACTTCCGAATTTCCCATTTGTCCTTCAGGAAGTCCTACGGCTAATCCGTCTGTACGCAAAAGGGCGTTGGGGTATTTTTTGTATAAACTATCAATATAAGGCGTGTTGGCATTGTCTATTGCCGATACTTTTGGGTCGGCAGACTTGCCCCAGCCATCAAGAATCATAAGAAGTACTCTACTCATAAGTGTCTGATAAATTTCTGACAAAATTAAAAAATAATAAATAATAATCGGCTATAAAATGGTATATTTGCACAGTAAAAAGAATTTATGATGAAGTTATTTGATTTATCTTTAAAATTAAATGGTTTTCCTATTGCCAAAGCAACGGAAGATTATAAAAAGATACTTGCCATACCAGAGGAACAATATCAAGATTTTATAGAGAAAAAAAAGAGAGAAATTGTAGATTTTCATTATAAAAACAATCCTTTTTACAAATCGTTGGTCGGAGAAAAATTACCAGAAAAATGGGAAGATTTGCCCATTTTGACAAAAAGAAATCTGCAGAAACCCTTGGAAGAAAGGCTTTCAGTGGGTTACCCCAAAGATAAAGTTTTTGTGAATAAAACTTCGGGTTCTAGTGGTGATCCGTTTATTTTTGCCAAAGATAAATATGCCCACGCACTTACTTGGGCTTCGATTATTGATAAATTTGGATGGTATGGAATTGATTTTAACAAATCCAAACAGGCTCGTTTTTACGGAATACCGTTAGATTTTATAGGAAATAAAAAAGAAAGACTCAAAGATTTTTTAGGAAACAGATACCGATTTTCCGTATTTGATCTTTCGGACAAAATGTTAGAAAAAGTATTTCAAAAGTTTAAAAATACGGCTTTCGATTATATTAATGGTTATACCAGTTCCATTGTGATGTTTGCTAAATTTTTGGAAGCCAAGCAAATAGTTTTAAAAAAGTATTGCCCTTCTCTTAAAGTGTGCATAGTAACTTCAGAAATGCTTTTTGATGAGGATAAAAAACTATTAGAGAAACAATTTGGAGTGCCTGTAGTGAATGAGTACGGAGCTTCAGAATTGGATTTGATAGCCTTCCAAAATACTGATGACCAATGGCAGGTGAACGCAGAGACGCTTTTTGTAGAAGTTCTCGACGAAAATAATAATCCATTGCCTTTGGGAGCAGAAGGAAAAGTAGTAATAACAAGTTTGTACAATAAGGCTCATCCTTTTGTAAGATATGAGATAGGAGATATAGGAATTTTGGACGAAGCCTCTACTTACAAAAAACCATTCTTAAAAAAACTGATAGGACGAACCAATGATTTTGCTATACTGCCAAGTGGTAAAAAATCGGCAGGACTTACCTTTTATTATGTAACCAAATCGGTAATTGAAAATCACGGAACGGTAAAAGAATTTGTAATCAAACAAACCAAAATCGACCATTTTGATCTGTATTATGTGAGTGCGAATGAATTAACCCCACAGCAAAAATCAGAAATCAAAAAAGCAATGGATTTGTATCTCGAGCCGAATCTGAACTTCTCCTTTATAAGAAAAGAATTTCTAGAACGCTCTAAATCAGGAAAATTAAAACAATTTACATCGGAAATTTAGTTGCGGTATTTTAAATATCCTCTTATAGCCCAATTGAGTAAGTAATAAATTGAACTAAAAAAAGAAAGTTTTTCTACATCTCTGTAGAATTGCCATTGATATTTAATTAAGTTAGTTTTTTTACGAGATAGAGAATTTTTTCTGATACGGTAAATGGCCTGAGGTTCTGTTATCCCATAGGCATAAGGTATTTCTTTGAGGTATTTAAGCCAAAGCCCCATATCTTGACGTTTTAAGATGATTGGCATCATTTTTTTTCCTAACACTTCGATATCTATAAATGCCGTAAGACAACTGATGGAATTAGATTTTAAAATATCGGTGTATGTGGCTTTTTGAGGAACAATGAAATCGGAATAAATCAAATTCAACTCTTCATCTCCTCTCTTGTAGGAAGAAAAAACAAAATGAATATTGGTTTTTAGAATTGTTTCAATACTATTTTGAATAAAAGTGTTAAACCAAATATCATCAGCATCCAAAAAGGTAAGATATTTACCTTTAGCTCTTTCGATACCTTTATTTCGAGTAATGGCAGGACCTCCATTTGTATCAGAGGTTATCAGTATAAGTCTAGAATCTTCTTTTTGGAGTTCTCTAATAATATTTACAGTGTTGTCTTTTGAACAATCGTCAATAAGAATCATTTCCCAGTTGGTGTGAGTCTGATTCTGAACGGATTTAATTGTGTCTGTTATAAATTTCTCAGAATTATATGTTGGTGTTATTATCGAAACTAATCCGTAGTTTTTCATGTCAATACGCTTTTTTTTCTCCTTTAATAATATTATACACTGTTGATAGCACGATTTTTATATCCAACAGAAAAGTCCAGTTTTCAAGATAAAAAATATCGTACTTTACTCTGTGGATAATATCGTTGTCGGTTTCTACCTCCCCACGGTAACCATTTATCTGAGCAAGTCCCGTGATGCCAGGCTTTATGAAATGCCGAACCATAAATTTATCTACCTTTTTTACAAATCGCTTTGTTTCGTTAATCATGTGCGGTCTTGGACCTACCACCGACATATCTCCTATAAGCACGTTCCAAAATTGAGGCAATTCGTCCAAACTCGTCTTCCTCAAAAAAGCCCCTACTTTGGTAATACGAGGGTCGTTTTTGGTTACCTGATTAACATCGGCGGTGCTGTTGGGTTTCATCGAACGGAATTTATAACAATAAAACTCCTTGTTATTGAGACCGTTACGTTTTTGTTTAAAAAAAACATCTCCTTTAGAATCTAATTTAATAAGCAAAGCCAATAACGGTGTAATCCACGACAAGAAAAACACAATGATAAAGGCTGAAAAAAACACATCAAAAATCCGTTTAATCGCCTTGTTCAGATTTTTGTCTAGCGGAGCATTTCGGACAGACAATATCGGTATGTAGTCGTAATAGTCATAGGTCAGATTCTGTAACAGAGGCATAGCAGGATAGGGCAAAAACTTAACTATTTTTAGATTGTTATCCGCAAAATAAATCAGTTTTTTGATTTCGTCATTAGTCAGATTCGACAAAGAACAGTATAGCTCGTCTATGCCGTTTTGAAGCACATAATCAAAACATTCCTGAATTTGCTCCGCCTTGTCGTGTCTTAAATTAAATATACGCTCCAAGGCATAGCCGTAATCGGGATTAGAATTAAAAAAGGATATTAATAATTCGGTCTGTTTGCCGTGTCCCAACACAACAACCTTCCGAAGATTTCCACGAAAAACAACTCGAAATTGCCTCAGAAAAAAGAAAATAGCAAACTTTATAGCTCCTACTAAAGCCAAAGTACACAAGGCGTAAAGTACCACATCTGACGGATTCTGATGTTTGGAAAAGAAACCAACGTATGCAAAATTTAAAATCAAGAAGAATACAAACTGCCTAATAAGGTTGGCTACAATTTTCAAGGGTTTGGTATAGCGATATACTTCGTAAAAATCAATATTCCAAGTAATGCTAAGCCAAGAAATGGTAATAAACAAATGATAGCCAACAGAAAGCAGATTGTTTGGCAACATAACATAAGCCAGTAAGTTGATGATTAACAAATCAACCACATACGAAAAAGGTCGTATATACACCGAATATCTGCCAACTCTCCTTCTCAAAACTATCTTATATAATCTTTAAAATCCTTGTGTGCTTCTTTGAAAAGCTCCTCTTGGGGTAACGACCTAAAATATTGGTAGGTGTAGCTCAATCCTTGCTCTCTACCTATTTTAGGTTCCCAACCCAAAATTGTTTTGGCTCTACTTATATCAGGTTGTCTTCTTAAGGGGTCGTTTTGGGGCAGTGGCTTGTAAATTACTTTTTGTTCCGTTCCTGTAAGTTTGATAATCTCTTGGGCAAAATCATTAATCGAGATTTCTTCTGGATTGCCAATATTTACAGGCATTGTATAATCACTAAAAAGCAATCGTACGATTCCTTCTATCTGGTCGTCTATATAACAAAACGAGCGCGTTTGTGTGCCATCTCCAAATATAGTAAGTGGTTCACCTCTTAACACTTGCCCCATAAAAGCAGGAATTACTCTTCCGTCATTAAGTCGCATTCGAGGACCATAAGTGTTAAAAATTCTTACAATACGCGTATCTACTCCGTGAAAAGTATGATATGCCATTGTTATAGATTCCTGAAAACGCTTGGCTTCGTCATACACTCCCCTAGGACCTATGGTGTTTACATTGCCATAGTAATCTTCGTTTTGCGGATGAACCAAAGGATCTCCATACACTTCAGATGTCGAAGCTATCAGGATTCTGGATTTTTTTGCACGAGCCAATCCTAACAAATTATGCGTCCCAAGAGCTCCCACTTTAAGGGTCTGAATAGGTATTTTCAGATAATCAATAGGCGAAGCTGGTGAGGCAAAGTGCAGTATGTAGTCCAAATTGCCAGGTATGTGTACAAATTTGGTTACGTCGTGATGATAAAATTCAAAATTCTTTAACGGAAAAAGATGTTCGATATTTCTCATATCCCCAGTGATGAGGTTGTCCATTCCAATTACATAAAATTGTTCACGAACAAACCTATCGCACAAATGCGATCCCAAAAAACCTGCCGCTCCTGTAATGAGTATCCTTTTCATAATCAGCAAATAAGATGTAAATTTCGTTTTTTGTACAAATCTTATTTATTAAGGTGCTAATGTAAAGAAAATATTTGGATTAACACAAACTAAAATGAAACTAAAGTTGATATTTGTCAGATTTTATTTTTAAGCTCGTAAGGCAGTCCATTTTCCTAAAAGATATTTATTATATTTGCAAAATCCTAAAAAATAAAATAGTACAAACGTAGTTCATTATGAAATCACAACAAATAAGACAAAAATTTCTCCATTTTTTTGAAAAGAAAGGACATCTTATCGTTCCTTCAGCTCCCATTGTGTTGAAAGACGACCCTACGCTGATGTTCAACAACTCGGGTATGGCTCAGTTTAAAGAATTTTTCCTTGGAAACGGAACGCCGCCGAGCAAACGAATTGCCGATACTCAAAAATGCCTTCGCGTGTCGGGTAAGCACAACGATTTGGAAGATGTGGGCTTCGATACTTATCACCACACCATGTTCGAGATGCTGGGCAACTGGTCGTTTGGCGATTATTTCAAAAAAGAAGCCATCGCTTGGGCGTGGGAATTTTTGACGGAAGTGCTGAAAATAGACAAAGACAGATTGTATGTTTCTGTTTTTGAAGGAAATGAAGAAGAAAATGTACCTTTTGACCAAGAGGCTTTTGATATTTGGAAACAATTTGTGAGCGAAGACCGCATCATTCTCGGAAATAAAAAAGACAATTTCTGGGAAATGGGCGACCAAGGGCCGTGTGGGCCGTGTTCGGAAATTCATGTGGATTTGCGTTCGGACGAAGACAGAAAAGCCGTTTCGGGCAGAAGTTTGGTAAATAACGACCATCCGCAGGTGGTGGAAATCTGGAACAATGTATTTATGGAGTTCAACCGAAAAGCCGATGGTTCGCTCGAAAAATTACCGCAAAAGCATGTAGATACAGGTATGGGATTCGAGCGTTTGTGTATGGCAATGCAGGGTGTAACTTCCAATTACGACACCGATATTTTCACGCCGCTCATTGCTGAGGTGGAATCGCTTACAGGTTTGAAATACACCAATAACGAGGTAAAAAACATTTCCGAAGAGCAAAACAAAATCAACATCGCGATTCGTGTGGTTGTCGATCATATTCGTGCTGTGGCGTTTGCCATTGCCGATGGGCAGTTGCCGTCTAACAATGGAGCAGGGTATGTGATTCGCCGAATTTTGCGTCGTGCCATTCGTTACGGATTTACATTTTTGGGCAAAAAAGAACCGTTTATCCATCAGTTGGTAAAGGTTTTGGCAAAACAAATGGGCGATGCGTTCCCTGAAATTCTAAAACAAAAAGAGCTGGTAACCAATGTTATCAAGGAAGAAGAAAGCTCATTCCTTCGTACTTTGGAGCAAGGATTGTTGATGCTTGATGCCATGATGAACAACGCTACCGACAAACAAATTTCGGGAAGTAAAGCCTTTGAATTGTACGATACCTACGGATTTCCGATTGATTTGACGGCACTTATCCTTTCGGAAAAAGGTTTCTCGTTGGACGAAAAAGGTTTTGAGGAAAATCTGAAAAAACAAAAAGAACGCTCACGAGCAGCGGCACAGATGAAAGCCGATGACTGGGTGATTCTTCGCGAAGACGATGAGGAAGAATTTATCGGTTACGACACCTTGGAGGCAAAAATTCGCATTACCAAATATCGAAAAGTGGAAAGCCAAAAAGACGGAACGCTTTATCAATTGGTGTTCAATGTTACGCCGTTTTACCCAGAGGGCGGAGGTCAAGTGGGCGACAAAGGTTTCCTAACTTCCTCAAATGGAGAGGTTACTTATATTATTGATACGAAGAAAGAAAATAATCTGATTATCCATATTTCGGAAAATTTGCCGAGCAATTTAGACGAGCCGTTCAGGGCGGAAGTAAGGGGCAGACATCTTACCGAAGCCAATCACACGGCAACGCATTTGCTCCATCAGGCACTGCGAGAGGTATTGGGAACGCATGTAGAACAACGCGGTTCGAGGGTAGACCACGAGTCGTTGCGATTCGATTTTTCGCATTTTCAAAAAATGACCGAAGACGAAATCAAAGAGGTGCAAAAGTTGGTTAATCAGTGCATTTTACAGAAAATACAACTCCAAGAACACCGAAACATCAGCATGAAAGAGGCGATGGACGCAGGGGCGATGGCTCTTTTTGGGGAAAAATACGGCGACCGTGTGCGTATGATTCAGTTTGGCGATAGCAAGGAACTTTGCGGAGGTACTCACGCCAAAAACACAGGCGATATATGGTTTTTCAAAATCGTTTCCGAGGGGGCAGTAGCCGCAGGAATCCGCCGTGTGGAAGCCATCACTCGCGACAAGGTAAGGGAGTATTTCCAAGCAATGGAAGGGCAAACGCAACAACTTACCGAGACCCTAAAATCTAAAGATTTGGTAAAATCGGTAGAGAAAATTTTGGACGAAAATGCCCAACTCAAAGCCGAATTGGAGGCAATGAAAAAGGAAAAAGCCCAAGGCGAAGTAAAGAATTGGAAGAACGATTTTGTTCAGCAAGGCGATAAGCAATTGTTGGTAAAACGCACCTCGTTAGACGCAGGTTCAGTGAAAGATATTGTTTTCCAGCTGAAACGCGAAACGCCAAAATCGGTGATTGTTATCTTGTCTGATGCAGGTGAAAAACCAATGATTTCCGTGGGTGTTTCCGATGATTTGGACGGTGCTTACCACGCTGGAAACCTCGTGAAAGAACTCGCTAAAGAAATCCAAGGCGGCGGAGGCGGAAACGCAGGATTCGCCACAGCAGGAGGTAAAAAACTCGCAGGATTAGAGAAAGCGGAGGAGAGGGCTAAAGAGGTGTAAGGAAGAAAAATTTCATATTTAAGAATGAATACATCATACAAAATAGTAAGTTTATTTTCAGGTTGCGGAGGGCTTGACCTTGGTTTTATTAATCAAGGTTTTGAGGTGGTTTGGGCAAATGATTTTTTTAAAGAAGCCGTAGAAACTTACAAGCATAATATTGGAGACCATATTGTTTTAGGAGATATAACCCAAATTCCTAATGAGGAAATTCCTAATGATTTTGATGTTTTGTTGGGAGGGTTTCCTTGTCAAGGCTTTTCTATTGCTAATAACAAAAGGAGTATGGAAGATGAACGCAATTTTCTGTACAAAGAACTTTTACGCATTCTAAAAGACAAAAAACCAAAATATTTTGTGGCTGAAAATGTAAAAGGTCTTCTTTCAATGCAAAAAGGAAAAGTAATTGAAATGATTGTAAATGATTTTAAATCGTTAGGGTATGAAGTTGAATATCAATTATTAAAAGCTTCTGATTATGGCGTTCCACAAAATAGAGAAAGAGTTATTATAATGGGAAATAGATTGGGCTTAAAAAATATATTTCCAAAAATCACTCACGGAGAATGTAATAATCTATTTGATAAAGAATTAAAACCTTATGTGTCCGTAAAAGAAGTTGTAGGTCATTTAATGGATGTGAGAACAAGGGAAAAATCTTTTGAACTGAACGGAGAAATCATACATAATCATATCGCAAGAACCAATGTAGCAGACAAATTTTGGGGAAGAAAACACAAAGTTAATCAACACGATATTTGTGATTATTTAAAATATTGGCGTGATAAAAGTGGCTGGACTACAAAAAAAGTAGATGAACATTTTGGGTATGCTCATACCGCAGGGCATTGGTTTAGAAAAGATAATAATTCAGGGAGTATTCCTAATCCAAGTGATTGGTGGGAGTTAAAAAAAATATTAGGATTTGATGACACCTATGATAAAGCAGTTACGGAATTGGAATTGAAAGAAATTAAGTTTGAACAATCTTTAAGAATTAATAACTGGGAACTTCCAAGTGATACTATAACGGCTTCGGGGCCCGAAATTCATCCTAATAGAAAAAGAAGAATGTCGGTGAGAGAGTGTGCCATAATTCAAACATTCCCTAACGATTTCGTTTTTTTTGGAAGTTTAGGAAATATGTACAAACAGATAGGAAATGCTGTACCTGTATTGTTGGCAGAAAAAATAGCAGAAAAAATCAAAGAGCAACTTGATAATTATGGAAAATAATTTAACGAATGAAGAAAAAGAAAGATTAATTTTCATTGAAAAATTAGAGTATAAATATCTAAATAACGTCAGTTCGATATAAAAAAGTAGTTTTAAATTTTGAAAAAAGGGATAT
>JAUMYH010000001.1 GCA_030528745.1 Bacteroidota bacterium | reverse complement strand
CATTTTCTTTTTTCGATAAAAAACCTTCAATAAACTTGCATCAAGACATCGTTGATCAAAAAAGAATCGCCGCTTAAATCGAACTGACGTTTCTTTAATAATAGCTCTATCAATAGGGTCAGTTGGAGCTAAACCAAAAACATCCACCCAACCATTTGTATCTATTACATAAGCGTAAAAACTCAATCCACCTATTAACCCTATCGGGTCTTGGCTTATGTAACTTCCCGTTTCAGGTGAATAATAACGGAAACGATTATAGTATAAACCCGTTTCTACATCTTCGTACTGCCCTAATTGTCTAAAAGGGATAAACGCCTTATCACCCTGCAAGTTAATAAGTTTTCCGTAAATATCATACTCGGCACTCCAAACTTTTTCACCCTTTTCATCAAAAGCTAAAACGGGTCTGCCAATGTAATCGCTAATAATACTAAAACTCTTGTTATCAATAAGTTTAGCTGTTGGTACAAAACTACCTTGTTCATAAACCCACGTTATAACCTGCTCATTATCATTGGTTTTTAAAACTTCGTGTAGCAACACATTGCCACTCCAAATATACAAAATTTCTTTATTACCCGAGCGTTTGGCAATTCTTCGTCCCAAAGCATCGTACTCAAAACTAATGGTTTGTCCGCTCGGTTTTTTAACGCTTTTAAGGCTTCCGTTGGCGTTCCAAGTGTATTGCCACACTCCTAAACTCCACTTTTGGGCGTTTTTTTCGTTATGTAATTTGCAAGGACTTTTTTGTACAAGGTTGCCCTCTTTGTCGTAGTGATAATGCCAATGTTGGTCTTTGGTGAGTTACTTCGGAACTCAAAGTTTTTTTTAAATTGAGTAAAGAGTTGATTCTTAACAAAATTATTCAATCGGTAAAAAAACAAAAAATTATCACATTTTATTGTATTTTTTTGATGTTTTCCGTACCTTTACATCAAATATCTTTTTGTGTTTAAAAATACTGTAAATTATGAGTTACTACAAAATAGAAAATTTAGAACAATATTTTAAACATTATAACAAATCAGTACGTGAGCCTCGTAAGTTTTGGGAGCGTATTGCTGATGAGAACTTTACTTGGTATCAACGTTGGGACAAGATACTTGAGTACGATATGGAAAAGGCAAATTTTAATTGGTTTGTAAATGCCAAACTTAACATAACCAAAAATTGCCTTGACAGACATCTGAACAAACGCGGTAATAAACCTGCTATAATTTTTGAATCTAATAATCCGTCCGAAACCAAACAACACCTCACCTACACCCAGCTGCATCAAGAGGTTTGTAAAATGACTAATGTACTCAAGGATTTGGGCGTTAAAAAAGGAGACACGGTGTGTATTTATCTTCCTATGATTCCTGAATTGGTTATCGCTATGTTGGCTTGTGCTAGAATCGGAGCTATACACGCTGTTGTATTTGCTGGTTTTTCGTCTTCGGCACTCAACACGCGTATTACTAATACAGAATGTAAATTTATCATCACATCTGACGGCTCGTACAGAGGCGATAAAACCATACAACTCAAACCAATAGTAGACGAAGCCATTGAAAACAATACGAACATTCAAACAGTATTGGTTGTAAAACGCACCAATAGCCCTGTTGATATGAAAATGGGACGCGATCGTTGGTTGCAACCGCTATTGGACGATGCCTCTTCGGTTTGTACGGCGGAGGTAATGGATGCTGAAGACCCACTATTTATATTGTATACTTCAGGGTCTACTGGCAAACCCAAAGGAATGGTTCATACCATTGGTGGATATATGGTTTATACGGCTTACACTTTTAAAAATGTATTTAACTACGACGATGGCGATGTATTTTGGTGTACAGCCGACATTGGTTGGATTACAGGACATTCGTACATCGTATATGGTCCACTGCTCAACGGAGCGACAACCATAATTTATGAAGGCACACCCAGTTATCCAGATTTTGGCAGATTTTGGCAAATTATCGAAAGACACAAAGTAAATCAATTTTACACAGCTCCTACCGCAATTCGTTCATTATCAAAAGAAAGTACCGATTGGGTAAAGCAATACAACCTCTCTTCTCTTAAAGTTATTGGTACAGTGGGCGAACCTATAAATCAAGAGGCGTGGCATTGGTACAACAATCATGTAGGCAACAAGCGTTGTCCTATTACTGATACTTGGTGGCAAACCGAAACTGGGGGAGTTATGATTGCTCCTATTCCGTTTGTAACGCCTACCAAACCTACTTACGCTACTTTCCCTCTTCCTGGGGTACAATTAGCCCTTATGGACGACCAAAACAATGAAATAGCGTCCAATCAAGCTAGTGGAAATTTGTGCATCAAGTTTCCTTGGCCAGGTATGGCTCGTACAATTTGGAAGGACCATCAGCGGTTTATCGATACTTACTTCAAGCCCTATCCTGGTAAATACTTCACTGGAGATGGTGCTTTGAGAGACGAGGTCGGTTATTACAGAATCACAGGACGAGTTGATGATGTAATTATTGTATCTGGACACAATTTGGGTACTGCTCCTATTGAAGATGCTATAAACGAACACCCTGCGGTAGCCGAATCGGCGGTTGTAGGCTATCCTCACCCACTTAAAGGAAATGCACTGTATGGTTATATCACTTTAAAACAAACTGGCAAAACTCGAGATCAGATTAATCTGAGAAACGAAATCAACCAACATATAGCCTCGCACGTAGGGTCAATTGCAAAATTGGACAAAATTCAATTTGTACTCGGATTGCCCAAAACAAGGTCAGGCAAAATTATGCGTAGAATATTACTCAAAATTGCTCAAGGAGATTTCTCTGATTATGGCGATACCTCCACGCTTATCAATCCTGAAAGTATAGCACTTATCCAAAAAGACAGAATCGAATAAACATCACTTAACACACCCAAAACCCAACAAATTTTATGTGTAAAATTTGTTGGGTTATTTTGAAATATGCTATCAATTATTATTAGTCTTGTCTGTAGTGTATCGGTAGGAATTTTATTCAAAATCCTCAAAAAACACACCGTTGATTTTATGCAAATCATTGGGTGGAATTACCTGATAACCTTGTCTTTAACCTATTTTTTATTCGGTATCAATCTACAAACAATTGATTTTAGAAATATTCCAATAATCACCATAGGTTTGCTCTGGATACTTTTGCCTTTTATATTTCTTATACAAGCACTTTCTATCAAAAATGTGGGAATTGTACGTACAGATATTGCTCAAAGGCTTTCGTTATTCATTACACTATTGGCTTCCTATTTTATGTTTAACGAAAATTTTTCTAATCTAAAAATACTTGGTTTTTCCGTTGCATTAATGGCTATCTTTTTTACTTTAGACAAAACTCAGCCCTCACAAAACAATCAAAATTTAACCTCCAATGCTTGGATATATCCTATTTTGGTGTTATTTGGATTCGGAATTATTGATATTTTATTCAAACAAATCACTATTTTTCATCAAAATATAAGTTTTACTACGCTATTATTTATAGTATTTTGGGGTGCATTTGTATTTTCTTGGATTTATAACATTTTTCGATTTGTTCAACAAAAAACGGCATTTAATATATCTAATTTTTATTGGGGTATTGCATTGGGATTACTCAATTTTGGAAATATTTATTTTTACTTAAAAGCCCATAAAGAATTGTCTGACAGTCCTTCAACCGTATTTGCAATGATGAATATGGGGGTAATTACACTCGGAAGTTTGGCAGGAGTGTTTTTTTTCAAAGAATCTTTAAGCAAAAAAAATTACATTGGAATAGCTATGGCACTTGTAGCGGTATGCATCATTTTGTACACTAAATTATATTCCTAAAACGCTAAGATAGGATTATTTATTAATATTGTGAGGTAATAAGTTTGACTATTATCTTTTTATTTATTACATTTGCCTAATATAAATTGTTTTAATACTGTGATTCTAATTCACGATAAATATTTTACACCTTTTATTTCTGCTTCAGAGATAGACAGTGCCATCAATAAAATAGCTTCTGAAATGATGGACGATTTAGACGATGTTCCCATATTTGTAGGGGTTCTTAATGGGTCGTTTATGTTTGTTTCGGATTTTATAAAACATTATACAAAACCTTGCGAGGTGTCATTCATTAAAGTATCTTCGTACCAAGGTACTTCTAGTACCCAACGGGTCAATCATCTGATAGGGCTTAACACGAGTATCAAGGGGCGAACCGTAGTGCTTTTGGAAGATATTATTGACACAGGGAATACTATTGAGGTATTAGAAAAGTTATTCCAAGAGCAGGGAGTAAAGTCTTTAAAAATAGCTACTCTATTTTTCAAACCCGAAGCCTATAAGAAACAAGTCAAAATTGATTATATAGGCATCGAAATTCCAAACAAATTCATTGTCGGATATGGGCTTGACTACAATGAGCAAGGCAGAAATTTGCCTGAAATTTATCAACTTAAACAATAACCGTTCAATAAATATATAAATTATGATTAATATCGTTTTATTCGGAAAACCAGGAGCTGGAAAAGGAACTCAAGCAGAATTTCTTAAACAAAAATACAATTTGGTACACATTTCGACAGGAGATGTTTTTAGATATAACCTCAAAAACAACACTGAACTAGGGCAAAAAGCCAAAGTTTATATGGACAATGGTGATCTTGTACCAGATGAGCTTACTATCGAAATGCTCAAAGACGAAGTTGAAAAAAATCCTCTTTCTAAAGGCTTTTTGTTTGACGGATTCCCAAGAACAATACCTCAAGCCGATGCTTTAGAGGCTTTTTTGAATAGTAAAGGCTGGAATGTAACTGCTACCATAGCGTTGGAGGCTGATGACGAAATACTTATTCAAAGATTGTTAAAAAGAGGCGAAACCAGTGGTAGAGCTGATGATCAGGACGAAGCCAAAATCCGAAACAGATACGAGGAGTACAACCAAAAAACAGCTCCGCTGATTGATTATTATACCAACAAAAAATTATTCTACGGCGTAAACGGAATAGGTTCTATTGACGAAATTACCCAACGATTAAGTCTGATTATAGACGATTTTATTGACAAATAACCACAATGGAAGTTATAATATTATTATTACTTATTTTACTTAATGGGGTTTTTTCGATGTCCGAAATAGCTCTAATTTCTTCTAAAAAGAATCGACTCGAAAACGAAGCCAAAAAAGGAAATGTTGGTGCAAAAACAGCCCTAGAATTAATCAAATCGCCAAACAGATTCCTATCAACGGTGCAAATCGGAATTACAGTTATCGGTATTTTTACGGGTATCTATTCGGGTGAGACTATGGTGTTAGATGTACAGTATTTTCTGGAAAGATTTGATTTTTTTGTTCCTTATTCCAAATCACTTGCCCTTGTAATTGTACTAATTATTATCACATTTTGGACTTTGGTTTTGGGCGAGTTAGTACCTAAGCGTTTGGGGCTTACATATCCCGAAACTATAGCCAAAAATGTAGCATTACCAATGAAGTACATATCTATTGTGGTTGCTCCTTTTGTGGCGGCACTTACATTTGCTACGGAATTTTTACTGAAAATAATGGGCATCAAACCCAATGCCGATGGCAAGGTAACTGAAGAAGAAATCAAGGCTATTATCAAAGAAGGTACTGAAGGTGGTGAGGTGCAAGAGATAGAGCAAGACATTGTGGAGAGGGTTTTTCATATAGGCGACCGCAAAATCAATTCGTTGATGACACATCGCAAATCGATTGCATTTCTGTCTCTTAGTGATACCATAGAACAAATTAAAGAAAAAATACAAAAGGAAATCCATTCCATATATCCCGTTTGTAAAGATAACAATATTGACGAGGTGGTTGGAATTGTTTTCCTTAAAGATTTGTTTATTAATTTTGACAAAAAACAAGATTTTAACCTCAGCAGTGTATTACATGAGCCAAATTACTTTATAGAACACACCTCGGCTTATAGTGCTTTGGAAACGTTCAAAAAGTCCAAGATTCATTACGCACTGGTTACAGACGAGTACGGAATTACTCAAGGAATCATTACGCTTAATGATATTTTGGAGGCCTTGGTTGGCGATGCCTCTGACTTTTATCAAGACGAATTTCAGCTAACTCGTCGTGATGATGGTACTTGGCTTGTTGATGGGCATTATTCTCTTCACGATTTTCTTACGCATTTCGAACTAGACGAACTCACCAACAATTACGATGTTACTACGGTTAGTGGACTCATAATCACCGAATTGGGATACATACCTAAACAAGGAGAAAAACTTAACTGGCAACACTTCTGTTTTGAAATTATTGATATGGATGGCGTTAAAATTGATAAAATATTGGTTACAACCAATCCAGTTTCGTCATAAAATCGCTAAAAATATTATAATCTTTACAAACTTCTCAGAAGCTCGGAGCTTCTGAGAAGTTTAAATCTAATTCAGCCAAATTTCGACTACGTTAAATCGGCTTTCTTTTATCCAACACATAAATTGGTTTTCTAGATGATATGGGAAAAACGTCTTTTGTAAGACACTCATAATCAACTATATTTATCATTGGTAATACTCTTAATTTGGATTGCAAATGTGTTGATATTTGTTTTGAAAAATCCAAATCAGCTCCTTCAATGGCAATATTGAGTTGTACTTGATCTGTACCCAAATCGTTATGAGTGATTACAATCTGGTAAAGTTTGATTTGATTATATGATTTTAACACTTCAATAATCGCATTGGGATAAATTGTTGTTCCCTTAAGTTTAATCATCTGCTCCTTTCGTCCTAATACCGCACTTATTCTGTCAGAATTTCTACCACAACTACATGGTTGAGAATATTTTACAAGCATATCCCCCGTTTTGAATCGCAACAGAGGCATTGCTTCTACGCCAAAAGTAGTAATGGTCAGCTCTCCTACACAGCCATCTTCCACAGGTTTGTTTTCGGTATCTAACACCTCTATATAAATCAACTCTGGTATCTGATGTCCTCCTTGGTGATATTGGCATTCTGTAAATGCTGTACTCATTTCGGTAGAGGCATAGGTTGAATATAACGGTACATTCCATTGTTGAGCAATTCTTTGATGTAAGGTATTGGGTGAAAAATCCATATTGCGAATTGCTTCTCCTATACAAATGATTCCTTTTAAATGTATATTCTTATAATCAATATGATGCTCTTCTGCATAATCTATCATCTTCACGATAAAAGATGGTACGGCTATCAGATAATCTGGTTTATTTTTTAAAATCATATCCCATTGTAACTGAGGAATACTCGCTCCTACTCTAACGACACCTGCTCCTAACTTCCTCAGACCTAAGTAATAAGCCAAACCAGCCAGAAAGCATCTATCCATAGTAGTCATCAATTGCACCTTGTCTGCAGCTGTTATTCCTGTTGTCGAAAGTGAAACAGCCTCATTATACGCCAATCTCTCTAAATCGGAATCTGAAAGCACAAAATTTACTGGATTGCCCAACGTTCCTGATGTAGTTGCGTATTCTACTATTCGCTCTGTATCTACACAGTAAAAATCCTGATTTTGCTCTTGCAAATTCTTCTTGGTAACAGGAGGGATCAAAGTTAAATTGTCCAACGATTGTATGGAGCAAACATCAATATGGTGCTGTTCGAACCACGATTTATAAAATGAAGAATGAGTATTCAAGTACTGAAGCAATTCTTTAAATTTCTGCTCTTGATACAACTTTATCTCTTGTTTGTCAGCATATTGCAATTTAGAAATCATCTTAATTTACGTTCTATTTTTTTTATTTTTTGTTGAATTTTTGTCCTTTCTATCTGTGTTGTAACTTCCTTTTCTAAAGCCTTTTTGTATTGGCTCAAAGCAGCATTGTAATAGCCTTTCTGTTGGTAATAACATCCTATTTTGTAATAAACCTTCCAAAACTCAGGATTACATTTTTGGTAATTATCTAAGGTTATTTTGTCAATGTCCAATTTGTTTTTTAGTTTGTAATCTATTACATCATCTAGAATCCGATACTCTTGATAATCAGCAAATTCATCTGAACGTATAAAAATATCACTGGCTATGGTATTGTTGTAATAGGAGTTTTGTATACTACTAAAATCCTCTAAACCAAATATTTTATTCAAATCAAAAGCTATAAATGTTCCTAATTGGTAAGGCTCTGTACTTACCCACACTATCAAATCTTCTGGTTGGAATACAACCGAATGATGTGTGTGTAATTGGTTAATACTCTTTTCATTATTCAAGCCTATTTCCTTATCATTTAGCCCTTTATAATCCCTTAGTATTTTCACCATATCGTTAGGCGAAAATTTTTCTAGTTGCTTCAACAATTCTTCGATGCGTTCAAATCTGTATTTCGAGAATCCTTGTTCGATGTTTTGAATATGATTTTTTTGATTTTGGTATGCTTTGGACTGAAAGTGATTGGTACATATCAAAGGTTGAGACATTTCAAGTTCAAAAATATCAAAGTTTTTGGGAGATATTTCGATAAGTATTGCTTTTTTATCTTCCTTACTACCAATCATAATCGACTCTGAAACAAACACTTGCGACTCTTTGGCTATCGACACCGCCTCTTGTATATTGGCTGCATTTTGTAAAATTTCTCTGGCTAAAATAGCGATTGGCTTTTTGGCAACTAACGGAATATCTGATTTTGAAGCGTTTATAGTTACTGTAAGCCCCTTCTCATTCATTCCAGACACCACTCCTGACATTCCTGCCCAACCCACCGACATAAATTTATATCCAAACGGAGGAACTATAAAGGATACTATTTTATTTTTTGCAAAATCATCTCCCAAGTAGAAATCAAAATTTCTTCCGATTAACATTTTTCCGTCTTGAGTATTTTCCCCTGATAATGCTATTGAGGAACATCCTACTAGAGCCAAATCTTCAAAAGCGTGTCCTATGTCGTGGGCTCCGTGCATGTACAAATTTCGCAAATAAGCATTCGACAGATAGTCGTATTTGTCCGAAGCATATTCTGAAACACCATAAATCTCTGATTTTAAGTATTCAGGAACGTGCAAATATAGTTTTCTATTATACCATTTCAGAAAACCTTGCAACAACTTTTGTTTAAATTTCGAAGGTATTAATTCCTGTATTTTATCAAAAAACACTTCTTCCTGATAGTTGTACAAGGGTTGGTACAAAGCTCCCATTTTGTACCCCAACTCCAAAGGATTATCGGCCTTAATGTACATTTCCCATAACTGATATTCATTTTTCAATAATACATCACCTGTATTGGTTGTAATCAGACTATCTGAATGATTGGTTATTATGGGCTTTTTGGCATTATATATTTGAACATCTGGTTTGTGATTAGTAGACTTCCTCACACCACAAGAACACAACAACAAAACATAAACCAAAGATATAAATAAACTACATAAACTTCTAATTTTCATCTACTTTAGTATGTTTTATTATTTTGTCTACCAAATATTTTTTACCTAAAATTTCCGAACACGTAAGCACAGCCCCAATTGTAACTCCTAATATTCCGTGCATGTGTACAGTCTGACCTGTAAAATACAAATTTTTTAATTTTGTTTTAGGCGAAATAAAAGTCTCTAATGGATTTTCGAAATTTTTGGCGTATCCATACAAATTTCCATTTTCTGAACCGATATAATCTCTGTACGACAATGGCGTAGATGCGTACACGGATTGAATATGCTCTGTAATATGCGGATATTTTTTCTTAATTTGCTCCAAAAAAACTGTCGTTTTATGCTCCTTAAACTCTTGATACCCTTCTCCTCTATCATTCTGATTTACAACAGTGTTATGTGTCGATTCCCATTGGTCTAACTCATCAATATCCAAATACGTAATGGCTGTAAGACTTGTTGCCCATCGGTAATCCTTTTCATTCATATTCATAGATACCATATAGGTTTCGGGCCAAGTTTCTTTTTGATAGGTGGCGGCTTTCCAGACCTTATTAGTATCTGAAAAATGATATACATTTGAGTTCAAATACGGCACCGTATTGGGTTTAAATACGATATAAATACTGAATGCCGAAGGAAGTGTTTTGAGATTCTGAACCCTTGTGTAATAAGATTTTCTAAAATACTCGTAACCAATCATCTGCAATGTTTTCTTAGCCTCTATATTTGAAATAAATAAATCTGCCCGATATACATTTCCCTTGTCATCTTTTACCGCCACCACCCTATCCTGATTACTTTCAAAGGTTACTACATTGGTACGACGATAAATATCTCCTCCGTATTTGCGAAGTTGTTTGACCAACTGAATAGCAATTTGACTACCGCCTCTTACAAATCTCCACGCACTTTGTATACACGAATTAACCGATAAGGCATGTACATAAAGAGGCGTTTGGTCAGAAATACCTGCATAAAGAAAATTAGACCCCACCAATACCGCTCTTAACACTTCATTTTCAGTAAGTTGTTCAAAGTATTCACGTGCATTCAACGACAGCACTTCCATCGGATACGACTTGTCTATTTCTACATTATACAATGGAAAGGAGTCACAAATTTGCTTCATATCGGCACAATATTTTTCCAAAGCCTTTTTTTCTTCTGGAAAATATTTAAGTAATTGTTTTATAAAATTATCATATCCTTGAGCATGAGGATATTTTTGGTCTGTATCATCAAAATATACATAATCATAGGCATCTGTATCTAACGATTTGATATTCAAATCATTCATTATTTCCAAATACGAAAAATAGGTATGTAGGTTTTGTCCTTTATCCAAAGCACCTATATAATGTACCCCTGTATCAAAAATGGTTTTATCTCTGACAAAAGTCTGAAGATTTCCGCCAAATTGTTGATTTTTCTCTAGAACACAAACCTTTTTTCCTTCTTTTGCCAAAATAACAGCCGATACCAATCCGCCCAAACCACTCCCTACAACAATTACGTCATACTTCTTGTCTCTCTGCTCCATCTTTTACCAATTGAATCATTTGTTCTTGTTCATTTACCCTTACAAATCCCTCTATATCAACCACTTCAGAAACCTTATCTGTTAAAATAAAAATTCTTTTTACCGATTTCGGAATCTCAAAATTAACAAAATCTGTAGATATTATCATGGTATCCGCTCTCAAATTTTGTATTTCGATTGTATTTTCGATATAATGTATTTTGCGTTTTTTCACCCAATAATTATGTTTGGCAACGGCTCTTTTTGAGCTGTCCACTATATACGTAAACATCAATCTTCTAGGCTCTTGCATCAGAATCATAAAGTCTAATTGTCCGAAATCATTGCCCAGATGGTATACCGAATCGTTTTGAGATAATAATTTAAAAAACAGATAATATACGGACTTATTTTTTCTAAAATCTTCTTTTACTTGGTTTAAAATATCCCGTTCCTTGTAACGATAGGTTAAGAATAATTTTTCTTTAAAATAATCCTCGTCTTCCAATTCGTATCGCAATGCCTGATACTCTTTTTTAAAAAACTTATAAATGCCCTTGGTCTTTTCTTTGTAAGTGTTTCCAAACGAAACATCTGTTTGAGAAATTCGACTTCCTATCCTGACGGTCATACTTCCGTCGTAAATGATGTAATCGCCCTTAGGAATCAATTCCGAATTTCCGTGTACATATACTGGTAAAATATCCAATTGAAGTTGCTCTGCCAAATAAAACGCCCCCTTATGAAAACGATTTAATTGGTTATCCTCCGAACGCTTACCCTCTGGGAAAACCATTAACGAATAACCTTGTTCTACTTTCTGTTTTAACGGTTGCAAACTATCTTCAACTCCTTGAGATACAGGATAAAAACCTGCAGCCTTGACTATCTTTCCGAATACCACCGAATTGTAAACCCAATCATTTACCAAAAAAATGATTTTATAATGCGTCATACTCAAAGTAAGTGAATCCAAAAAAGAATTGTGATTAGATATTAATACAACAGGTTTTTGAAAATATTCGGCATTAGGATTTTGTATTTTTTTGGAAACAAACCAATTGGAATACAACACCGAAGTCAAAAACTTCGACATCAACTGCCTAACAACGAGCATTTTATTTTCAAATCGACCTGGAAGAATCATCGCTAAGGTTCGCCCAACAAACGATAAAATTATAGCACCTGCTCCATAATACAAAAACGAAACCATCGAATGTAAAAACAATCGTAATGATATGGGCGAAAGCCCTTTATCATCACGCCACATTATAAAAATTCTAAAAATCAGAGGATATACTACAAAAGTAATCAATAAAGCTGTTAATATACCCAACAAGGCTATTGCCGAAATGGATTTAAGAGCAGGATGTTGAGCAAAAATTAATGTTCCAATAGCCAAAATAGTGGTCAGAACCGCTAAAACTATCGATATTTTATACGTTGATATATCTTTTTTTCCATAAGTATACGCCTTTTGTAAAGCCACGGTCATAAAAATAGCAAAATCTACTCCATGACCAAAAATCAAGGTTACCACTATTGAACTAAAAACGTTAAATTCCAAATTAAGCCAATTTATCAAACCCAACACCACAAGCCCAGTTAATACTATTGGAGTTATACTTAAAATAACCAACTCAATACGCCTGAAAAACAGCCACAAAACAACAATTATCAGTACGAAAGAATAGCCCACCAATCTTTCAAAATCAGCCTTTACCGAAAACAAAAATTGTTCGTTTAATTCCTTTCTATCTAGTACAAATACATTTTGAGTTGCCCCATTTATTTGGTCTAGTAAACTTGCTTTATTTTCCACATCAAGTTTTACCAAACTCGTAGCTGTATAAAAACCGTCTTTGTATTTTAGTAAATTTTCATTGTGAAATAAATTGGTCGTATCTATTTTTTCCAAAGTATATTTTGAGGAAATAAAATCATAAAAAACCGAATGAGTATCTTCCTCAAAACCAACACTTAACCCACTTTTAATCAAATCATTACTTACAGACTCACTTCTTTTACTTTCACTCCAAAATCCATTCCACCTGTCAATTCTTTTTTGCTGTTCTGCAAGTGGTAATAATTGCTCTGCTAAGTTGGTAAATTGCAAAATCTCACCACTTTGTTTTTGATTCTGAAGTATCTGATACAATTTGAAATTTTGCTCCAATACCGATTGTTTATCTTCTCCATAAGCTATCAAATAAATTGATTTAGCATTAATATCAGTAAGGGTATCAAGCCTTCTTTCTACCTCTTTTAGCTCATTTGTTACGTAATTCAACTTGGACAAATCACCATCAAACTTCACTTTGTTAGGCGTAAACACAGTCCCTATAATTAACAACAAGGTTAGTGCAACTAAAATCTTATTTTTTTCAAAAGGATACGATACTATCCTGTATGTCCAATGCTGTGAAATATCCAAATTAGGCTTGTAAATAAGAGGAATAATTACCAACGAAAATATCGCAGAAAAGAACACTGTCAAACCTGAAAATAACCCCAAATCCTGCAACACCTCAGAATTCACAAACAACAACGAAAGAAAAGCCACCGATGTAGTTAAAGAACTTATAATAAGCGGTTTAGAAACATCATCATACAAAGTTTTTATATCTGAACCTCGTTTGTAATGGGTCAGGATATGTATCGAATAATCAATGGTTACACCTATCAAAATTGACGAAACACCCAACGAAATGGCTGATATATAATCTTTTAACAAAGATATAATCATCAGACTCAATGAACCAGCCAACACTATAGGCAGAAATAATATCAACGGCAACAATACCTTGCGAAAATACAAAATCATCAATACCAACAATATACTAAACGAGATAAGTACCGTTTTGAAAATATCATTTTTTATTTGACCAGAATTGGCTTCCGCCACAAAACTAGCTCCATAGTAATCCACAGATATATCATTATACTTCAGCTCAATATCTTGTTTTATATCATTCAAAACTTTAACCATTTTTGAATTTTCATCAGTCTGGTTTGAAGCAATATCAGTTTCCAAAAAAAACATCAAATCTTGTCCTTTTTTGCTTATTAAGTAACCTTGCTCTAGAGAAAATCCATCTGTAATTCCATTGTTTTTCTGTAACTTGTCAAGCCCTATCACAGAAAGCCCCAAAGGATCTAGCAAAATAATATCTTTAAGGACAATACCACTGGGCGAAATTAGATTTTGTAAATTCTGATTGACCTTATATTCAATGCTATCTGCTGATAGTTTATTTAGAATATACTGATAATCATCTTCTTCCAAATACAAGGGCAAATTCTGGTTTACATACTTATAAACCCTTTGCATCGTTACTTGATCGACTTTGGCTTGTACCTTCTGAAGCTGTACAACACTATCCAATCGTTCTACCAATACATTAGCAATCTCAATTTGCCTATCTATATCTAAAGTGTCTTTGGGCGAAATCAACACTGTAATTTTATCCGAAAAATCGACCTGTTTGAGTAATTTACTCACAAGAGAAGTTTGATCATTTTTAGGTAAAATCTTAGAAATATCTTCCTTAAATTCAATCCTACTAAAACTCCAAATAGAAACAATTAAAAAACTAATTATCAGAAATATAGATGGAAATCTATTCTTTTGTATTAAACGATATAACTTTACAAAAAAATCCGACATTTGCATTATTTTTTACCAAACAACAAAAATAACAAATAACTCAAAATACCAATAAATAAAGATGCTATAATTGCTAAAGTAACGCTTCCTATTAAATACTGATACAGATGATTTCTGATGATACTCAAATCAATACTTTTGTCGAAATCATACAATTGTGATTCTGGTATAAAAAAAGCCCCTATTTTCAATGAAAGCCAAACCAATATAGGAATCATTGGCGGAATGCTTATATTAGAAAATGTAAAAGCTAAAAGTTTGTTCCACCTGAATAAAACAGCCAAAAAAATAGCCAATATTGATTGAAAACCCCAAACAGGCAAAATCCCTACAAACACCCCCAAAGCTATAGATAGCGATTTTACCTCGATGGTATCTCCACTACCTAGCAGGTCTTCTTTAACAAAACGCTTAATACTTTTTTTTTGAAAACGCTCTATAAACCTTTTGGGAATAATATACAATATATAAATACACACCAAAACGGTATTGAGTATGCTTATTCTGACAAAATCCTTAAAAGGTCTGAAGTGCGATACACGTTCCGAAGCATCGTATAACACTTTTATAGGAATATTTTTAATCGGAACATTTTTCCACGCCAAGCGAACCAATATTTCTATTTCAAATTCAAATTTACTTGTATAGAATTTTCTTGGCATTTTATCCAAAGGATACATTCTGTACCCTGATTGGGTGTCTTGCAATTTGATTTGCGTCAGAAACCAAAACCAAAAATTCGAGAACTTATTACCAAAACTACTCTTTTTGGGAACGCCTTCTTGCGACATATTTCTATTGCCAACCAATACAACAGAGGTAGGCTCCTGCTCTACAGCTTCCAGAAAAAAAATCAAATCATCTGGATAATGTTGTCCGTCCGAATCAATTGTAATTACGTAATTAAATCCTTGACTTCTAGCCCATTCAAACCCTTTGCGTAATGCCATTCCCTTTCCTGAATTAAAGGCTATGTGCAGTTGCTGAAGTTGTGGATATTTAGACAAAATAAATCTTGTGTTATCGGTAGAACCATCGTTTACAACCACCACACTATCGGTATATTGCAACACTCCTTTTAGTACACGCTCAAGAGTTTTTTCATTATTATAGGTAGGAATAAGCACGACCACCTTATTTTTAACAATCAGCTCTTTACAGCGTTGTTCTACTGACATAACCAAACTATTTCTGTAGTTGTTTAAATTGTTTAGACTGGCTCATGTATTGATTGATATAATCCCTCAACTCTTTGTCCTTGACCTTTTTCAAATTGGCATTGATGAATTGTACATCATCATTTATACTTTTATTATAATTTAAGAATTTGGGCAAATGTTCCTGCACACTTAACCTTATCAACCTAACTTCCAGATTCGTACTATCCTCCTCCACTGCCTTGTCTAACATCTGTGTAGCCTGTCTGAACAGGTCTGTACGTTGTTTTCCCTTTAGTGATTTTGATTCTATAATCCTAGCTACAGCCTTATACGCCTTTAACTCAACTGTACTATCATTCACATTCTGAAGCAAAGCTACAAACTCATGCTGCTTATCAATTGAGTTGTGAACTTGAATATACAACTTTCTGACATCTGACAAATTGATATTAATTGCAGACAGAAGATAACAAACAATTACCAGTACTATCTTCATATTATACAATTTTATATACGTTTGATAGCTTCAGAGCCATTACATCTTCCATCCAAGTCGTATTTTTGACTTTTACTACCCCTTCTGATTGGGTTATTGCCAACTCTAATCTTAGTATCGGATTGATGTTCGGATTAATAATTGCCATAAACTTGACATTTGATGCCGAAGTCAAAAAAAGTCTCTCACCCAATATCTTCTCTGACAACTCCTTAATTATCTGCATCATACACACTCCTGGAGTTACTGGATTATCAGGAAAATGTCCTTTGAAAACTTCGTGTTTAGCATTAAGCTCTATCACAACTTCTGCATTTGAGATTTGCCCTGAATTATGCTCAATACGAATTATCTTATAAAAATCTTTTAACAACATCTTCTTACCTAAAGCTATATGTAACCCCTGCCTGAAGTGTCATATTGGCATTGGTAGTACCATCAAGAACTGTATTCAACTGATCTACAATACCTTGCTTATAACGAAACTCGACACCCAGTTTGTCTGTTATCTTATACCCAACACCTAGCAAAAATCCAATATCAACAACTTGTGAACTCTTACGAGAATACGCGTCTGAACATGATCCTACCTCAAAATCTAATAATCCTCCGAAGTGAAAATTAACCTTATCCTCATCAAATCTGAACTTGTGAACCAAAGCAACAGACACATAATTAACCTCATAATCCACATTTACAATCTCTCCACCGTTAGGGTGTTCAACATTACACACATAGGTTCTTACATTATTAGCACCTTGTGAACTATACGAAATCTCGGGCTGAAGACTATAAAGATTACCTAACTTCAATTCGCCAAAAAAACCTACGTAAATACCAGGTTTAAATGCTGCCTTCACACTAGTATATTTTGAAAAGTTTGCCCCTGCCCTAATGCTTGGGTAAAATCCGACTTGTGCGTTTGCCGAAAGTCCAACACCTAAAAACAACAATGATAATACCTTCTTCATATCTTTATAATATTCGTTTTAAATTCATTTTGTACTTTATATTGGGTTGCAAAATTTGCATTTGCTCCACAAAGATACTATTTTTTACAAAAAAATCATATATTATATAGTCCTTTTTACCTTTATGAATTACTATTTTATCAAGTAAACCTTGTTTGTCTATTTGAAAACTTATATTTCTGTGGTTTGCCTTGGCTTGATACATCAATCCATTTGCCGTGTCTGTTTTGCCATACAAATCAAATTGTTGTACCAAAATTGTTTTGAAATGGGTTTCCAGTAATTTTAAAATTCGTTTGTTTTGTAAGCCTGTAACAGCAAAATGCAACTGAAGTCCATCATTGGACAATTCAAAATCTAATAACTTATTCCCTAATTCGGTAGTAAAAGCTATTCTATACAAATGGGATTCTATTTTTTTAACAACCACAATACCAGTAAAATAACGCCCATACACCTCCATTTCCATCTGATAGAAATAATCTTGATTAGAGTCCGAAAAATACGAAACCCCATACCCCTTAACATCTACATTTGTAGGAATATTCCCAATGGGCGAGCAGCTTATAATCAAGCAACTAATTAGTAAAATCAGACTCCGAAAGTACCACATTTGTTTTTCTGTTTTTAAAAATGATTTTCGTATAATCACCCGAAGATTCTTTAAGTTGCACCTGTACAACGTGGTATTTGTCTGTCGGAAAATACAGTTCTATTTTTTCAATAACTTCTTTAAGTTGCTTGTCTTTAGGTACAAAATAAACGATATTGTATTGTTTATCTTTATAATAATCTATCACAAACTCCTGATCGTCAAATAGATTACCACTCACACTGCCAACTATAAGTTTGTTTACCTTCCCTAACACCAAATTTGAAGATGTTGATATATCATTTTTCTTTCCTTGATTATTAATATGAACCATTCCTTTTTTAAATATAATGCTATACTGATAGGGTGTGGTATATTTCCAATGTAGCATATCCTTTGCCTTGTAGTACATTATTCCTGAACTTTCAATTTGTTTGGTTAAAAAACTCAGTTTTTTATGTTGAACAAAATCCATTTTTATAGTCTGGGTGTTTGAGGCTTCTTGTTGTACTTGCTTTTTAAAAAAATCAATCTCAGTCCGACTCATTTTTTGCTCTTGAGCCACACTTACAACAGAAATCAATAAAGTAATCAGTACAATTAATAATTTATTTATTCTCATAACTTAGCAAATTGTCAATAGTTACACTTTTTAAATTCAATTGATTCAGATTGGACAATAATTGTTCCAAAACCTTAACGGTATGTTCCGAAGTATCGTGTAGCAAAATTATAGAACCTTTTCTGATTCTTGGCATTATCCTTTCCAAAATTTGATTTTCATTTTTGATTACAGTATCTAACGAGCGTACATCCCAACCTACCATCAAATGTTTGGTTACAGCTAAAGCCTTGGCTATATGCGGATTAGTAACCCCAAAGGGAGGTCTGAACAACACGTTATCAATATTTGTAAAATCTTTTATAAGCCTATCTGTACGTATAATATCTTCCTTAACTTGCTCTTTAGTCCAAAAACCAAAACTATTACTATGCCAGTACGTGTGATTGGCAACTTGATGCCCTTTGGAAATAATCTGCCTAAAAATATCGGGGTGCTTTTCTATTTGTTTTCCTATGCAGAAAAAAGTAGCCTTAGCCTGATATTGTTCCAATACTTCTAAAATTTGAGGCGTAAATACTGTAGGGCCGTCATCAAAAGTTATGGACAACACGCCTGAGGAGGTTTCGATTCTGCATACTGCTTTAAGAAAATAGTTCAGTCGGATATTCCAAACTCCAATGTTAATTATTAGCACATAAATCAATAACAAAATTGGTAAAATCCGTAAACTCCAATCGAAAAAAACTATCAAAACAATAGACAAAAATATACAGATTACAAAAACTATAGTTACCTTTTGGTGCATTTAATTCACTTTTTTGCACAATAATAAGAAAAAAATTGTAAATTAGCCCTATAAATATTGTTTTTATGATTGAAATCGAAAGAAAATTCTTGGTAGATACTGACCAATATAAAGAAGATGCCACCAAAAAATCATATATCGTACAGGGATTTCTGAACTCGAACCCTGCACGAGTGGTGCGTATTCGCATTAAAGACGACAAGGCTTACATTACCGTTAAAGGACGTACTGACGCTAGTGGTTTGTCGAGATTTGAGTGGGAAAAAGAAATTTTAGTGATTGAAGCCAAAAAACTCCTCACATTTTGCGAAGAAGGCATCATCGAAAAATACCGTTATGAGGTAGAATTTGAAGGGACACTTTTTGAAGTAGACGAGTTTATGGGTAATAATCAAGGACTTGTAATAGCTGAGGTCGAACTTAACAATCCTCTTGATACTTTCAACAGACCAACATGGTTGGGCAAAGAAGTTACTGGAGATGCCAAATATTACAACTCAAACCTCATTTCAAACCCATATACTAAATGGTAAAATGGTATTTTACAATCTGCCTTTATCCCCTAATCTATTTCTATTATTCTGTTTTCTATATTTCTACAGATAAATTATTTAGGATAATTTTACCCCCTCAAATCCTTTATAACTAGTATTTTATCCACTTATACATTTCTTTCCACGTAGGCTTTTTACCATACATCAAAATTCCTACTCTGTAAATTTTGGCAGCCACCCACACTATTAAGAAGAAAGTCAAGAACAAAAGCACTAAACTCAATAATATTTGCCACAAAGGTACTCCAAAAGGAATTCGCATTAACATTACTATAGGCGAAGTAAATGGAATTATCGAAAAAATTGTAGATACCGAGCCGTGCGGATCGTCAATTACTGTAAAAAAACCTATATAAACACCTAATACTAAAGGCATTATAATCGGCATCAGAAATTGTTGCGAATCTGTCTCATTGTCTACAGCTGCTCCAATAGCGGCGTATATCGAACTATATAAAAAGTACCCTCCTATAAAATACAACACAAAAGATATTAACAAAGTGATTATAGGTAAGGTATATAGCTCATTGATATAAGTTTGTACCGTTTGGGCTATATCACTCTGTTGGGCTACAATCTGATTAACTTCAGCATTTTTAACCAAATCATGAGTCCCTCCTAACTCTATACCCAATATGCCTGAAAGCACAAAAAACAATACTGTTCCTACCACTCCCCAAATCAGAAATTGTAATATTCCTGCCAATGATGTTCCTATAATTTTACCCATCATAAGCTGAAAAGGCTTCACTGACGATACTATTATTTCAATAATTCTGTTTGTCTTTTCCTCTATCACGCTACGCATCACAAAATTGCCATAAATGACAATAAACATCATAATCATGTATCCAAATACCGAACCTATTCCTATTTTTATTTCATTTAGTCCACGCACTGAATCAGCCCCCGAAAATTTGGTAAGATTCATACTGGCTTTCACTTTAGATTGACTAACTACATTATAATCAATACCTTTACTCTGAATGTTGTATTTTGTAAGTTTATCACTTATAATATTTTCTATTTTGTAAATAAACTCTATTTTGGGGCTGTTATCGGAGATATATTCTATCTGAGTTGCCAAATTATTTCTGTCCGCCACCTTTGGAACATAAATTAGAGCCTCGTAACTGCTATCAGCCACGATAACTTTTGCCTTTTGTTTATCGAGTCCTTCTAGCTTATGGAAAATGTATTTGTCGTCATTGTTTAAATCTCCAGCTTCAAAAAAGCCAAACTCATCTAAAACAGCTACCTTTTTGGTATCTCCTTGATTTATTGTAGCTAAATAACTTATCAATACACCCATAGCTACCACAAGTAATGGACTGAGAAAAGTCATTACAATAAAAGATTTATTCTTTATCTTATTGATAAATTCTCTTTTTATAATAAGCAACAAAACATTCATAACAAAGCAATTAAAAGTCCTTAATTATTAGTAACCTTTTGAATAAAAATTTCATTAATACTCGGAATTTTTTCCACAAAATAAGTCAGCTGACCTCTACTGATTATTATCTTTAACAGTTCGTTTACCGATTGATTTCCGATGCCAATTTCTAATTTGATTTCGTTATCTATCGATTTAAAATTACCTGTATTTATGGTGAATTTTTGAGTAAGCTCGTACATTAATCCTTCAATATTGTCGGTGAGTATTCCTACTTGATAGGTATTGGTTCTGAACTGCTTTTTAATATCTATGATATTTCCGTCCAATATTTTTTTTGATTTATTTATCAGAGCTATCTCATCGCAAAGCTCTTCTACGCTTTCCATTCTGTGAGTCGAAAAAATAATGGTCGTCCCTTGTTTTTTAAGTTCCAAAATCTCATCTTTAATCAGATTGGCATTCACGGGGTCAAATCCAGAGAAAGGCTCATCAAATATTAACAATTTGGGTTTATGCAACACCGTTACTATGAATTGCACCTTTTGTGCCATTCCCTTCGAGAGTTCCTGAATTTTTTTGTTCCACCAATCTCCAATTTCAAACCTGTCGAACCAATAAAGCAATTGTTTTTTAGCTTCTTTTTTAGAAAGCCCCTTAAGCTGAGCCAGATACAAGGCTTGTTCGCCTACTTTCATGGTTTTGTACAAACCTCTTTCCTCTGGCATATAACCTATATTTGCAATATGCTTGGGCATTAGTGGTTCGTTCATAAAAAATACCTGTCCACTATCGGGCATTGTAATCTGATTTATAATCCGAATAAGAGAGGTTTTTCCTGCTCCATTTGGACCTAAAAGTCCATATATTACTCCCTCGGGTATAGACAAAGACACCTTGTCTAAAGCTGTATATTCTCCATACTTTTTCGATATTTCCTTTACTTCTAAAATTGTACTCATCTTGTAATATATCAACAATATTTTTTAAAAAGCACTTATTACTACATAAACCAATCCTGCTACCAGAGCCGAAATCGGAATCGTAAGTATCCACGCCCACAACAATTTAATGGTAACTCCCCATCGTACAGCCGAAATTCGTTTGGTAACTCCCACTCCTATAATACTTCCTGTTATGGTGTGTGTAGTAGACACTGGTATTCCGAAATGTTCTGATACATATAGTGTTAACGCCCCTGCTGTTTCTGCACTTACGCCTTCCAGCGAGGTTACTTTAGTAATTTTAGACCCCATTGTTTTGACTATCTTCCAGCCTCCACTCATTGTTCCTAAACCAATAATCAAAAACGATGTAAAAGGCACCCAACCCCATTGTTCAACAAAGTAAGCAAACTGATCTGGTGCATTAATCCACTCGAGATGTCCTGCGTCAATATGATAAAATATTACTGCTGCTCCAATAATTCCCATTACCTTTTGGGCATCATTAGCTCCATGTCCCAAACTGAATAAGGCAGAAGATACCAATTGTAATCTTCTGAACCACACATCGGCTCTGTGGGGCGTGGTTTTTCTACAAATCCACATGATACCCACTGTAAGAAAGTAAGCCACGAACAGCCCTATGGTTGGAGCCAAAAATATAAAAGCTATAATAGGCAATACTTTTGCATAATTAATTACCTCATTCAAATTAGCCGAAATACTATAAGCGTGCATCAAGGCCGCCCCCATAAACCCTCCAATTAATGTATGTGATGACGAAGACGGAATCCCAAACTTCCAAGTAGCTAAATTCCAGACAATTGCAGCTATAATTCCTGCAAATATTACCTCTAATGTAATCAAATTTTGACCATCTGAAGTAAAAGGATGCACGGTCTTGGCTATAGTATTACCTATCTTAAACTCACCAATCCAATATTTGGAAATAAAATAGGCTACAAAGTTAAAAAATGCTGCCCATATTACAGCCTGAAACGGAGTAAGCACCCTTGTAGCCACAATAGTAGCAATAGAGTTTGCCGCATCATGAAAACCATTGATATAATCAAAAATAAAGGCTAATACTATAATAACTACGAGTAAAGTAAAACTATCCATGTCTAAATTAAGAATATTTCACTACAATTACCTCTAACACATTAGCCACATCTTTACATTTGTCCGAAGCGTCTTCCAAAGCCGTAAGCACTTCTTTATATTTGATAATTTTTATAGCATCGGTTTCTTTTTCAAATATATCCATTACCGCGTTATCAAACACAACATCTGCCTTACTTTCTAGTTTTGAAATCTTTTTACAAGCCACTGTAATACGTTGCAAATTATTGTGTTCTTTCAAATCCTTAACAGCTCCTTTGATTAGCAATGCCGCTTCCAAATTAATTTCTGTAAGTTTACGAATCGATTTGGTGATTTTCTCGAACTGATACATTTTCATTCTACTAGCCGCACTATGAATAAAATCCGTTACATCATCAATAGACTTGATTAACGAATGAATATCCTCTCTGTCAAATGGAGTCAAGAAGTTGCGACTCAATTCAATATTCACCTTATGAACAACCTTATCTATTTCCAAATCAAGCTGTTCCACTTTCTGATAAAAAGTATCACGAATTTCCTTTTCCGCATTTACAGCTTGGTTCAATGTATCTGCCATCTCAACCAGCTTGGTTGTTGCCTGTTCCAATAAAGGAAAAAATTTCTTATCTTTAGGCGTTAAAAATTGAAAAAAATCATTTATAGAAAATACCATAAATACAATTTGTAAAATAAGAGCAAAGATACACCTTTTTTTACAAATATCATTAAACTACAAACTCTTTTTTACTACTTATTTACTACTTATTAAATACGTAATTTATAATATTAGCCCCCATTTTTAAGGCTTTTTCTCTAACTTCTTTAGGATTATTATGCACTTCAAAATCTTCCCAACCATCACCCAAATCGGTTTCGTATGTGTATAGACAAATAAGTCTATCATCTTTAAAAATCCCAAAGGCTTGTGGAGCTTTGTTGTCGTGTTCGTGAATTTTGGGAAGTCCATTTTCGAATGCGAAAGGCTCTTTGAATATCGCGTGATTTTTGCCTATTTCTACAAAATCGTATTCAGGAAAAACACGCTTCATCTCACGACGAATGTACTGATCCAGACCATAATTGTCGTCAATATGTAAAAACCCACCCCCTAACAGATAAAGTCTTAAATTATTAATTTCCAAGTCATTAAAAATCACATTACCATGACCTGTTATATGTATAAAAGGATATAAAAACAAATTGGAATCCGAGAGTTCTATAGTAACTGGTTTAGATGCTATTTTGGTACCTATATTAGCATTACAAAAAGCAATCAAATTGGGCAACGAAGTGGGGTTGGCATACCAATCACCTCCACCAGAATACTTTACCAAGGCAATTTCCTGAGCCGACAACTTCAGCATTGATAAAATAAGAATACAAAATATCTTCTTCATCTGTATAATCTCAACATCAACTAACAGAATTATCCGATTGCGGATATATTATCAATACAATCCACAATCGAATAATCTAAAAACTGTCCTTAATTACTTATTATAAACAGATTCTTTCTTAAAATGTTTAGCTAACATATAGTAAATCACCGCTCTATATTTGGCTTTGTTTGATTTGCCATATTTTTCTATTACCTCTGCAATAGCTTTATCCAATTCTTCCGAATCCTTAAGACCTAATTTTTTAATCAAAAAATTAGCCTTTACCCTGTCTATTTCCGATTGATCTGACCCAGCAACCGTCTCGGAATCAAGCCTGTATATCGAAGGCCCTAAACCAACAACCACCTTAGTCAAAAAATCCAAATCAACCTCAACATTCAATTTTTCTTTTAAATCTTTAGCATACTTATCTATATACTCTTGTCTCTTGCTCATAATTTCTAAATTTTATAATATTTCTCCAAAAATAATCATTTATTTTGTATCCGCAATACAATAACATCTTTTTTTTCAAAAAAATAATTCGCACCAACCCACAGAATATAACGAAAAAATTTTTTTAATTAAAATGTATGAGTTACCTTTGTGCTAATAATAAAATTATGAATAATACAACGGAACAAAATCAGGAAATTGTAAAAAAGGTTTTTACTGAATATCTCGAAACAAACAAGCATCGTAAAACGCCTGAAAGATATGCCATATTGGAAGAAATTTACAATTCGCAAGAGCATTTTGATGTGGAGTCTTTGTATGTAAAGATGAAAAACAAAAAATACCGAGTGAGTCGTGCTACACTTTACAATACTATTGAGCTTTTGTTGGAGTGTGGATTGGTCAGAAAGCATCAATTTGGACACACTCAGGCTTACTACGAAAAATCCTATTTTGATCGTCAGCATGACCATTTAATTATAACAAATACGAACGAAGTTTTGGAGTTTTGCGATCCTCGCATCCAAGCTATCAAAAAAACAATTGAGGAGCATTTCGGCGTAGATATACACAGTCATTCTTTATATTTTTATGGAAACAAAAAGAAAGATTAAATTATCGTTAGCTCTAAACAACTAAAAACATTTTGAAAATTATAATTTAAAATAATCAAATATCCAATGGCTGTAGACTTACTACTCGGACTCCAATGGGGAGATGAAGGAAAGGGAAAAATTGTTGATGTTCTTACTCAAAAATACGATATTATCGCACGTTTTCAGGGTGGACCAAACGCTGGACATACCCTTGAATTTAACGGCATCAAACACGTATTGCACACGATTCCTTCTGGAATATTTCATCAGAACGCTATCAATATTGTTGGTAATGGGGTAGTTATAGACCCTGTAATATTCAAAAAAGAGATTGAGGCTCTGGATAAATTTGATATTGATTTTAAATCCAAACTGCTTATCTCTCGAAAAGCACACCTCATATTACCTACACACCGATTGTTAGATGCCGCTTCAGAGGCTTCAAAAGGTAAAGCCAAAATAGGCTCTACTCTCAAAGGAATTGGTCCAACGTATATGGATAAAACAGGACGTAATGGCTTACGAGTAGGTGATATAGAATTGGCTGACTTTGAAGTGCGTTACCGCAATCTGGTAAACAAACATCAGGAAATGATTTCGCATTATAACGCTGAAATTCAATACGATTTGAACGAGCTTGAAGCCGAATTTTTTGATGCTATTGACACACTTAAAAAACTACAATTTATTGATAGTGAAGAGTATATCAATCAAGCTATCAAAAATGGCAAGAAAATTTTAGCAGAAGGTGCTCAGGGTTCATTGCTCGATATTGACTTTGGAACTTATCCGTTTGTAACTTCGTCTAACACCACCGCCGCTGGTGCTTGTACTGGATTAGGAATAGCTCCTACCAAAATAAAAGACGTATTGGGTATATTCAAAGCGTATACTACCCGTGTTGGTAGCGGTCCTTTCCCTACCGAACTTTTTGACGAAGTAGGAGAAACTATGGGGCGTGTAGGTCGCGAATTTGGAGCTACCACAGGACGTAAACGCCGTTGTGGTTGGTTAGATTTGGTGGCGTTAAAATATGCTGTTCAAGTAAATGGAGTAACGCAGTTGATGATGATGAAAGCTGATGTACTTAGTGGATTCGATACGCTCAAAGTGTGTATCGCTTATAAGTACAAAGGCGAAACCATAACACACCTTCCATACAACATCGAAGAACAAAACGTAACTCCTATTTATACAGAATTTAAAGGATGGAATCAGGATCTTACGCAGCTTACTAATTATGAAGAACTTCCTAAAGAACTCTCGGAGTATATTTCTTTTATCGAAAAGGAATTGGAAGTTCCTATAAAGATTGTATCTGTAGGTCCTGATAGAACCCAAACTATTGAAAAAGACTAAGTAAAAAAGGAAAGCCAGAGAGCTTTCCTTTTTTGTTTTTCTATAAAACTACTTCTATATTTATGAATAGTCCAGCATTAGGGTAACAACCTTATATCAAAACCATTAACACTATATATTTTTAATATTTATCACTTCTTGAGGTGTAAGATACCTCCACATACCACGTGGTAAATTCTTTTTGGTAAGCCCTGCAAAAGTTACCCTATCTATCTTCAAAACATCATAATCTAATGTTTCAAATATTTTTCGGACTACCTTTATGTTAGAAGTCCTTATTTGTATACCGATTTCGGTTTTTGGCAGCGTCTCGATATAACTTATCTCCTCTACCAATACTCTTTTTTGGTCAATAGTAATTCCTTTCTGAATCTTTTCTAAATCTTCATATTTTAAATTTTTATCCAAACTCACCTGATATATCTTACTTGAACGTTGACTTTCTTGAGTAAATTTGGTAATCAAATCATTATCATTTGTCAAAAGTAACAACCCTGTAGTTGTAGCGTCCATTTTACCTACTGGGGTAAGTTTACTTTTACTAGCCCCATTAATTAAATTTTGAACGTTGTTTGTGGTTGATGTCGTTGAAAAATTTTTAGGTTTATTGAGCAACACATACACCTTTTTTTCAGGGTTTAACACAATTCCGTCAAAGGTAACTTTATCGGAAGGTTTTACCTTATAGCCAAGCTCCGTAATTAATTGATCATTAACCCTCACATTTCCTGAGGTTATATATATATCAGCTTCCCTACGAGAGCAAACTCCCGAATTTGAAATGTATTTATTTAGTCTTATCCCCTCATCTTCAGTTTTAGCAACAGCTTTTACATTATTCTTCTTTACATATTTAGTTTTTTCTTTATAAAATCTAGTGTCAGAAGTTATGTTTTTTTTTGAAGAATAGTTATTTTTCTTATTCATTGTTTAATTAAATGATTTTATTTAGGCAAAATTACTACAGATAAGTATTATTACCTTTTGAAGAATTTATAAAAAAATCCACAAACTTTTCAATTTGTGGATCAGTTAGTTTTGTCGGGATGGCAGGATTCGAACCTGCGACCTTCTGGTCCCAAACCAGACGCGATAACCGGGCTACGCTACATCCCGTAAACTTTTTTGCAAATTTACTAAAATATTTTAATTCACAAAAAATAATTTATACATTTTTATTAAAATCTATCATTTTTATAGCTGTAATAGCTGCTTCAACACCTTTGTTGCCGTGTTTTCCACCACTTCTTTCCAAAGATTGCTCCATGGTGTTATCCGTCAGAACACAAAATATCGTAGGCACTTTATACCTCAAATTCAAATCTTTAATACCCTGTGTTACGCCCTCACACACAAAATCAAAATGCTTGGTATCGCCCTGAATTACGCAGCCAATAGCTATCACAGCATCATATTTGTAGGTTTGATGCACTTGATTGCAACCAAAGATAAGCTCAAAACTACCTGGAACTTCAAATTTGACAATATCCGACTGAGCCACTCCATTATCCAACAAGGTTTCTACAGCTCCTTTATACAAATTTTCGGTAATATTATCGTTCCACTGTGATACGACCAAAGCAAACCTGCTTCCCTTTACAGAAGGCAACGAATTTTTGTCGTAGTTGGATAGATTTTTATTTTCTGTAGCCATTACGATTGAGCTAAAACAATAAGAGCTTCTATATTTTGAGCCTCATTAGTACCTCCAAATTCGTTTTGAATACGTGAAAAATACTGCAAGGCCTTGTCTTTTTTTCCAAGAGTCAAGGCTACCTGACCTGCTTTAAGCAAAAATCGAGGTGTGGTAAGCGTATTATTCTTCATAGCAAAAGCCTTTTCGTAATACTCAAGCCCCTCCTCCAACTGGTCATTCTGCACAAAAGCATCACCTATAAGTCCTTTTGTAAAAGGCCCTAAAAATTCATCGTCTGACTTAAATTTTTCTAATTCTGTAATAGCCTCTTTGTATTTATGAAGATTTAAGTACGAAACACCTGCATAATAACTCGCCAAATTAGCCGCATCAGTTCCTTTGTAATGTTCCTGAATTTTCAAAAAACCTAATTTTCCTTCTCCACCATTCAGAGCCAAATTATACAAAGAATCACTCGCTACGCCATTAGTAGCCTGTGAAAAATACAATTCAGCCTGATACATTTCATTAACAGCCTGTTCTTGCTTTGGTTCTACAACAAATTTATTATAGGCAAATATACCTCCAACTATCAATACCAAACCGCCAATTGCCCCAAAAATTGGCTTCTGATTTCTCATCACCCAATTTTCAATCCTTTTAGCTCCAGTATCCAAAGTATTAAAAACTTCTTCAGTGGTGCTATCTCCGTCTACAACTGGAGATGTAGCATCTAACACATCAGCCTCTACTTGTTCTTTATTAATCTCTTCTTTAGGTTTTGGTTGTTTATAACCTCTTTTGTTATATGTAGCCATAATCTTTTTGTTCTAAAAATTAGAAAGTGCAAAAATATAACTTTTTATTTAATATAAAACTACTTTCAAGATTTTTAATTCATATTTTTTTATTTGAAATAAAAAACTTAACTTGCACACTTTGTAATAACAATTAAAATGATTACTACTTCCACTTTAAAATTTTCGTATCCTAATCATCAGTTTGTATTTCCAGAGATTGTCTGTGAAAATGGAGAGTCACTATTAATTACGGGCGAATCTGGAAGTGGCAAAACAACCCTTTTGCATCTTTTGGGAGGCATTCTCAGACCTGATTTGGGCGACATTAACATTAATAACACCGATATTACAAAATTAACAAACAGTCAGCTCGATAGATTTAGAGGTCAAAATATAGGTATCATCTTACAAAAATCACACTTTATTTCGTCAATATCTGTACTGGACAACATACTTTTTTCGTCGTGGTTATCTTCAAAAGACACCAAACGCAAACAAGCAATAGAACTCCTCGAAATGCTTGGTTTAGAACAACATATCAACAAAAAAACAAGCCAACTCAGCATAGGGCAACAACAAAGAGCCTCTATAGCCAGAGCCTTAATACACAATCCCAAATTAATATTAGCAGACGAACCGACATCTAGCCTTGACGACACCAATGCCAAAATTGTAGCCAATTTGCTTAAAGATATTTCCCAAAAATACGACACCTCACTCGTGATAGTTACCCACGATCAAAGGTTGAAAGAACAATTTCCTACAACTATAGATATCAAAAATAATATTGTATGATGTCCTTAGCCGATCAAGTAGTCGCATTAATTAATGAAACTCAAACAAACGTCTTTTTGACAGGAAAGGCTGGAACAGGAAAAACCACATTATTACGAAAAATAACCCAAAACACCCACAAAAATACAATAGTGGTAGCCCCAACAGGCATTGCTGCTCTTAATGCACAAGGCGTTACAATACACTCTTTGTTCCAATTGCCTTTTGCGTCATTTATACCAACCCTTACCTCTCCGCCCATCGCAAACGATTTTTTACGTTTTGAAAATAGACTTTCTCTGCAAAAACATTTCAAAATGCACAAAAACAAAAGAGAAATCATCAAAAACCTCGAATTGCTTATTGTAGATGAGGTTAGTATGGTACGCTGTGATGTGTTGGACGCTATGGATTTTATGCTACAACATATCAGAGGCAACAAAAAACCTTTTGGAGGCGTACAATTATTATTTATAGGTGATTTGTATCAATTACCGCCTGTAGTCAAAAATGACGAATGGAATATCCTAAAAGAGTACTACAAAAGTATTTTTTTCTTCGAGGCTCTCGTAATTAAAAATAATCCGCTTGTATACATCGAATTAGACAAAATATACCGACAATCGGATCAAAAATTCATTTCGTTCCTCAATAATCTCCGAGATAATAAACTTACTATTCAAGATCGAAATTTACTCAAAAAACACATTCAGCTCGATTTTATTCCAGAGCAAAATAAAAATTATATTACGCTCACCACTCATAATTCGATTGCAGATAACATCAACCAACGCGAAATTAATCTGCTCCAAACCAAGGAATACACCTATCATGCGGACATCGTGGGAGATTTTCCTGAACACATCTACCCTATCGAAAAAGCAATTACACTCAAAATTGGTGCTAGAGTGATGTTTATCAAAAATGACCTTTCACTCGAAAAATTGTACTACAACGGAAAAATGGGAACTGTAACACAACTATCTGAAGATCAGATAATGGTGCAATTGGACGAGGGTGATGAGATAAATGTCGAACGCTACGAATGGGAAAATATTAGATACAAACTTAACGAAATTACAAAAGATATTGAAGAAGAAAAACTCGGCACCTACACACAATATCCACTGCGTTTGGCTTGGGCAATTACTATCCACAAAAGTCAAGGGCTTACTTTTGACAGAGCTATTATAGACATCAACAAGGTATTTGCTTCGGGTCAAGCCTACGTGGCATTTTCCAGATTAAGATCCTTAGACGGACTGATTTTACTTTCAGATATACCTCAAAATAACATCGAAAATAGTCAGGATATAATTGATTACGCCCAAAATAAAACTTCTAAAGAAGCTCTCCAAAATATATACGCCAACCAAAGAGGCGTTTACATCATTCAATTGGTCAAGGAGGCTTTCTATCTAGAAAACATCGTACATTTGTTTCAAACACATCGACAATCTTATCTTGATAATACAAGTAAAAAAGCACTTTATAAAGATTGGGCTATCGAATTAAACAACAAAATTACAGCGTTGGGAACTGTAGCTCATAAATTCCAGAAACAAATCGTACAAATATCAACTCAACAGAACTGGCTTGACTCTTTACACGACAGATTCCAACAGGCTTACGATTATTTTATGCCCAAAATACTTGATTTTTGGTACGAAGTCTTGAAAACGAAAACCGAAATATCGACCATTAAAAAAACAAAGGAATTTTATGAAGAATTAACCGATATTGAAAATGCCCTAATTGCATATTTTAAAAAACTACACATCGGAAAATTAGCCTTAGATGCCGTAAAAGATGGTAAAGAACTGAATAAATTAACCATTGACCTTACAGATATTATTAAAAAATTCAGATTGCAAGTCGAACATAAAGTTACTGAATATCTGAAAGAAAAACAAATTTTTGTAACTGAAATAAATTCCACCACAAAAGAGAAAAAAGAAAAAAAGCCCACGCATATAATTACTCTCGAACTTTGGAAAAATCAGAAATCTATTGATGAAATTAGCAAAGAACGTATGCTAACCGAAGATACTATATGCAAACATATCAGCAAATTAATACAACTTAGAGAGATAAATATCGATGAACTATTTAACCAAGAGCAATTGGCACAACTTACAGAAGTGTTTGATAATACGGAAGATATATCGCTCACAAATATTAAAGAAACACTTAATGACGACTATTCATGGGGGCTAATCCGAATTTTTAAAGATTGGTATATCGAAAATAAGATTTGATATTTTTTATAAAATTAGTAATTTTGTTTAATTTTGGTAAGTATAAAAAATTGTTTTGAACGAGAGAGTAATAGAATTAGAAGACATTGACACCGTCGATTTTTGGGGTCAAAATCAAACAAATCTTGAGGTACTCAAAGGATTATTTCCTAAACTCAAGATTGTCGTTAGAGGTAACTTAATCAAGGTTTTTGGAGAAAATGACATTTTAGATAATTTTGAAAAACAACTCCAAAGGCTTGTTAATTATTTTATTCGATATAATAAACTCGATGAAAATGTAGTTGAAAGACTCGTTATGAGTGATCATCTAGAGCAGAAAAACATCTTAAAAGACGACATACTAGTACATGGCGTAGGAGGCAAACTCATCAAAGCCATTACGCCCAATCAGCAAAAAATGGTCGATGGAATCACTCAAAACGACATGATTTTTGCCATTGGCCCTGCGGGAACTGGAAAGACTTATACTGGTGTTGCTATGGCGGTTAAAGCCCTTAAAGAAAAGCAAGTAAAACGAATTATCCTAACGCGTCCTGCCGTTGAAGCTGGTGAAAATTTAGGTTTTTTGCCTGGTGATATGAAGGAAAAACTCGATCCGTATATGCAACCGCTATATGACGCACTTCGGGATATGATACCCCACGAAAAATTGGACAATTATATTCAGAAGGGAATTATTCAAATAGCTCCTTTGGCTTTTATGCGTGGACGTACCTTGGACAATGCCTTTGTAATACTTGATGAGGCTCAAAATACCACGCATTCTCAAATGAAGATGTTTTTGACCCGAATGGGAAAAAATGCAAAATTTATAATCACTGGCGACCCTGGACAAATAGATTTACCTAGAAAAACTGTTTCGGGACTTAAAGAAGCACTGTCCATATTAAAAAACATTGAAGGAATCCAGATTATTTTCTTAGATGATAAAGATGTTGTACGTCATAGATTAGTCAAAAAAATTATTGCTGCATACCAAAGTATTGAAAATCAGAACTAAAACAAACATCATGAACCAAACTTCTACAGAATATTCAAAAATTATAGACTATTGTCGTAATCTTTATATCGCTAAAAATCAAGATTATGGAACTTCGTGGCGTATACTTCGTCCGTCCTCTATTACCGACCAAATTTATATTAAAGCTCTGCGAATCCGAACCTTACAGGAAAATGGCTATAGTAAAATAAATGAAGACGAAAATATCGAATTTGTAGGCATAATCAATTATAGCGTTATGGCTATCATTCAATTAGAATCGCAAATTACGGACGAAATTTCATCTGAAGAGGCGGTAACTCTTTACGATAATATTATACAATCAACCAAAAAATTAATGCAAGACAAAAATCATGACTATGGAGAGGCTTGGCGTTTACTACGTATCAGTTCCATTACGGATTTAATCTTACAAAAATTATTACGTGTTAAACAAATCGAAGACAATAAAGGCAAAACCATTGTATCAGAAGGATTGATTGCTAATTTTCAGGATATTATAAATTATTCCGTATTTGCTCTGATATTGAGTGGATTCCAAATCAATGAGTAAGATTCGCTCTTTTGATTTCCTTTCAAAAGTTTGCTTATTTTTTACCAAAACATTTTAGGTGTTTTTTCTTCTTTAAGCTCTAAAATTATAACAACACCGATATAAACCAAAAAATCCAACCTTATCAGATTGGATTTTTTGGTTTTATAATGTTCTATTTTAGAAACCTAACTGAATTCTTTTATCTTCTATTTCAGCATTATCTCTAAGAGAAACAAATATTCTGTTTGAAACTGTGTTTTTAGCTTGTTGGTTAGCTCTCGAAGCATACATCAAATAGCTTGGTAATTCTGGAGCTTTTACAAAACTTTGTGTTTTCACGAAAAATACGCCCATTTTACCCTCGATAGGATTCGATACCTGATTGGCAGGAGTTGCAACTGCTGTAGCCACTACCTTAACTTCTTGACCAACACCAACCAAATTTGGATTCAACAAACTAACCCCTGTAGCAGTACGAACAGTTTCGTTATTTGCCTTAGCAATAGCCTCCAAATCAGTACCTTTCTGTAATTTCTCCATAATCAGAGCTGCTTTTCTTTCGTTTCTGATAATAGGTTCAACCATAGCTCTTACACGTTCTACAGACTGCAACCCTAATTTATTAACATTTTTAAGTTTTGCTATCACGTGTCCCTCTGCTATATCAAAACGTTTAACATCGTCTTTTTTCGTTCCTTTTTCAAAAGCCCATTGTACTATAGCTCTTTGATTACCAATACCTTGAATATTCTCTTCGATAGCTGTAATACCATTTATAGGTACAAGGTTCAAGTTGTTTTCTTTAGCCAATTCTTCTAATGATTTGGTTTGAGCATCAGCTTCTATTTTTTGCGACAATACATACAACTGATCATTGGTAGTTGTCGATGGTTCTATTTCTTTAGCTATAGTAGCCAACTGAAACGCTTTATATCTAGTACCTACGTCATCTATCTTTATGATGTGGTAGCCAAATTTAGTACCTACTACTTTAACCGAACCTTTAGGATTAAAGAATATAAATTCAGCAAAATCCTTATCAAAAGTATCATAAGTAATTTGAGAATACAGAATCCAACCAATATCTCCACCATTACCCTTTGTTCCGTCCGTATTGATTTGGTTTGCCACTTCAGCAAATTTAGCTGAATTATCTTTAACTATATTGTAAATACTGTCGGCTTGTTTTTTAGCCTCTTCCTTGGTTATTGTCGATACCGAACGCTCCGAACCTTGATAAGGAATAATGATATGACTCGACTTAACCGAATCAGCTACTACTCTAGAATCGACCACTCTAGAAAGTTTTATATAATCGTTATCCTTATAGATATTAGAAACAAATCCTACCGAATCTTTAAACGTAATTGGAAGATTTTTTTGGAACTGATATTCCTCTTTAAAAGGTACATCCGAATTTGCATTTACAAAATCTTTCAAATCTTGTACTTCTTTAAAGCCAGGCTGAGTTTCGTTTTGTTTGGTTGTCTCATTATATATTGTACGCGGCTTTAGATACGAAGCTACCTTTTCTTCGATTTCTTTTATATCCTCATCTGAAGCCTTACTTTGCAAGAATACATATTCGAAATCTCTAGAGTCCTCCCCTTTGTATTGTCTCTTTCTCTTACTCATATAATCTACTATGTCCTGATCGGTAACTTTTACCTGATCATCATTAATAGTAGTGTAAGGAATCATCACATAATCAAAGTTTACCTTATCGGCATCTCTTTCGTATTGATACTTTCCTTCCAAATTGGTGGTATACATACCCGCTTTTACGAGTGTGTTATAGGTTTGCTCACGCGAGAAATTTTCTAGTTGTTGTTGATAATCATCTAAAATCATTCTCCACTGAGGACTTTGTGTTTTGAGCAACTCAACATAATCATTAAATTTTTGTTGATCAAACTTACCCACCTCATCTAAGAACATTTGATTACCACTTTGCTCTATAGTTCCTTCAATCTGAGCCTTACCAGCACGAAGTCCAAGTTTGTCAAACTGTTCTTGATAAAGTACATTTTTCACCTCTTGCCCCCAAACAGAATTCGACACCATAACTCTCGAAATCCCTTGATTTTGTTGCTCCATGTTAGCTACTCTAAACCTAAACTGATCTGTAGAAATATCTTTTCCATTAACAGACCCTACATACCTTCCTGAGTTACCGAAGCCTCCACTCTGAATAACATCTCCAATAACAAAGGCAGAAAGAGCAATTCCTACTACCGCAATAACTAAAATTGAACGCTTTCTAATTTTTGATAAAACTGCCATTTTTGTTCTAAATTTATTTAAAAATCTATTTATTTTTGGTCTGCGAAAATACAACTATATATCAAAATATAAAAATATTACCCTATCTTTTTTCAAAAATATTTAATCATCAACAAAGTTTCATACTAGTTAGTCTGTTTGGAAAGTTCTATTTTGTACCTTAAACGCACATCTTTTTCTTTAAAAAACGCTTAAAAAAACAAAATACCCTAAACCCAGATGGTAATTCTTCTGGTTTCAAACATCAGATTTTTCAATGCAAATAAAAAGATTTAATAAAATATTTTGATTTTATATAAGTAAAACTTTTAAATTTGCTCTCTTTAAAAAAAACACATTCTAATCATGGAAATTTTAATCAAAATATCTCAATTTATATTGAGTTTTTCTTTATTAATTATACTTCACGAACTTGGACACTTTATCCCTGCCAAATTGTTCAAAACTAAAGTTGAAAAATTTTATCTCTTTTTTGATGTTAAATTTTCCTTGTTTAAAAAGAAAATTGGCGAAACCGTATATGGTATTGGCTGGTTGCCTTTGGGCGGATATGTCAAAATTGCAGGTATGGTTGATGAAAGTATGGATACGGAACAACTCAAAAAAGACCCTGAACCTTGGGAATTTCGTTCTAAACCCGCTTGGCAGAGGCTTATCATAATGCTTGGGGGAGTTACCGTAAATTTTATACTGGCTTTTGTAATATATATAGGAATAGCTTTTGTGTACGGAGAATTGGACATCAAAAACGAGTCTTTAAAAGATGGTATATGGGTCAATAATCCAATATTAGAAGAGGCAGGTCTTAAAACTGGGGATAAAATTGTAACAGTAGACGGAAAATCAGTCGATAGTTTTTTTGAATTGCCCGAGAAAATTCTGCTTAGTAATCAGATTGTAGTAAATCGGAACGGACAAGAGTTGGTTGTAAATACGCCTAAGGATATGATAGGTCAAGTGGTTGATAATCAATCCAGAAATATTGTAGGACTGCGTATACCTTGTGTAGTTACAGCTGTATCTGAAGAGTCAAAAAATTTCGACGCTCTTAAACCTAAAGATATTATCAAATCTATCAATAACACACCAATAGATTATGTAGACCAGTTACCTCAGGTTTTGGAAAACGCTAAAAACCAAACTGTTAATGCTACTGTACTTCGTGATAACAAAGAAGTAAACATCGAACTTAATATAAATCAAGAGGGTAAAATAGGCATTGCCTACGCTTCGATGATTGGACTTTCGGATCTTGAAAAAATCAACCTATATCCTGTGGTTCGTAAAAATCCTAGCTTTATGGAAGCCATTCCTATCGGAATTAACAAAGGATTTGAACGTTTGGGAAGCTATTGGAATCAACTCAAAAAAATAGCTAACCCTTCAACTGGTGCTTACAAAGGAGTGGGCGGATTCAAATCTATTTACGATATTTTTCCTCAAACATGGTCATGGGAGGTATTTTGGAACATTACTGCAATACTTTCTATTATGCTTGGTGTGATGAACTTACTGCCAATACCAGCACTAGACGGCGGACATGTTATGTTTTTGATGTTTGAAATTATTACTGGACGTAAACCGAGTGAAAAATTCTTGGAAAAGGCTCAAATGATAGGATTTTTCATTCTTATAGCATTGTTGTTATTTGCCAATGGTAACGACCTGATTAAAGCATTTACAAAATAATCTTTCAAATGGTTTATCCACAAATACCTTTAGCTCAAAGTATTATATTACTTTCTAAACAAAAAAATATTCGTCATATCGTTATCTCACCTGGTAGTCGAAATGCTCCGCTTACTATCGGATTTACGGCTGATAATTATTTTACTTGTTATAGTATTGTGGACGAACGTTGTGCTGCATTTTTTGCTTTAGGAATAGCACAACAAACCAAACAACCCGTTATTGTGGTATGTACTTCTGGTTCTGCCCTATTGAATTACTACCCTGCTGTTGCGGAGGCCTTCTATGCTCATATTCCGCTGATAGTAATCTCTGCCGACAGACCCAAACACAAAATAGACATCGGAGACGGACAAACCATCAGACAAGAAAATGTATTTGCTAACCACTCCTTATACAATGCTAACCTTACGGAACAAGCTGGAATTGAAAATGACGCTCATTTCTGTAAGGCAATTGATACCGCTATCGCAAATAAAGGACCTGTACATATCAACGTTCCTTTTGAAGAACCTCTTTATAATATTGTAAATTCTCCATCTGTAGAAATATATTCTAACACATATATTAATGATAGAATAACGGATAAATTTGATATTTTTCCATTTGTCGAAACTTGGAATAAAACGTCCAAAAAACTAATCATTTTTGGTGAAAATTCGCCCAATACTATCAATGCGAATATTCTTGAAAAATTATCAAAAGACCCTAGTGTTGTAGTACTATCGGAAAAAAATTCAAACATACATCACAAAGCTATTTTTGACAAAATAGACCAACTCATCACGCCGTTTACTGATGAAGATTTTGAACATTTTCGACCCGAATTACTAATTACCATAGGAGGAATGTTGGTATCAAAACGAATCAAAACATACCTTCGGAAATATACCCCTAAACAACACTGGCACATCAATCCGTTGTGTGCTTATGATACTTTTGGTTGTCTTACGCATCATATTAAGGTTGAGGCAAATACCTTCTTTAAACTGCTATTTAATCAGAAAACTATATCTGTAGATAGCAATTACCAAAACGCCATAAATCAACTAAATACACTTCGGATACAAAAACACAACAAATTCATTGAAACTGCTCCTTATTCGGATTTAACTGTTTTTGGTAAAATATGCGAACTATTACCTCAAAATATTCATCTACAAATTAGTAATAGTTCTCCCATTCGGTATGTACAACTTTTTGATTTACACCCATCTATAGAAATATTTTGTAACCGAGGTACTAGTGGTATTGACGGAAGTACTTCCACCGCCATCGGAGCGTCCATATTTAACCCTAAACCTACTATACTAATCACTGGAGATATTAGCTTCTTTTATGACAGTAACGCTCTTTGGAACAATTATATCCCCACAAATTTCAAAATCATCATTATCAATAACTCTGGTGGAGGCATTTTCAGAATATTACCAGGACATCAAAAAAACGAAACCTTTAGCACCTATTTCGAAACACAGCACAACCTCGAAGCTGGTTATCTCGCTCAAATGTATCATTTTGATTATCATATAATTGACCAATACTCTTGTTTGGAAGATGCTCTCAAAAACTTTTTCAGCACCACAACCAAAACTATTTTAGAGATTAAAACACCTACCGAGGTAAATGATTTGGTTCTAAAAAATTACTTTGAATATCTGTAAAATTATTTATTGTGAGGTTGGTATGTCCTCTCCAAACTTCAAAAAGCATTCTTATCTCCCACAAAACACAAAAAAACTGAAATTTTATCGTTTGCATTTCGGTTTTATTGAGGTGTTTTCATCAAATGTGTTTTTCATTTTTTGAATTTCAATTTTCAATGAGCCTATCTTGACTTTTTGAAAACAAACAAGGAATTACGATTTTTGTGGTGGAAAAACATAAAAACCTAAAACCTTGTTTGTAGTACTGGACAAAGATACGATAGAAAGAGAAATTATCCCACATCTACCTAAAAGAAAAAGAGGATTTAAATGAAAAGCACCTGTTAGTGAGATTATTAACTGTATTTTATATAAGTTAAAAACGGGTGTTCAATGGGCTTTTTTGCCTATGGAACAACTATTTTCAGAGGTTGTTCCGAGTTACAAAACCGTGTTTGGACATTACCGAAAATGGTGTAAAGAAGAAGCTATGCAGACTTGTTGGATAGAAATTTTAAAAAAATAAATCGTTCTGATACTATCGTAAGAGCTGGTTAGATTCCAATTATCTCGCTTTTATGGTCTTAGATTCAGAAAATTCAAACAAAACGAAAAGTCGAGATGAATTCAAAAACAAAAAGCTGTCCGAAAAATATCAGACAGCTTCTCTACATTTATGAAAACACAATTTTATTTAATTAAACTGGCTTTGAGGTATTCTCTGTTCATACGAGCTATATTTTCAAGAGATATTCCTTTCGGACATTCAACCTCACAAGCTCCTGTATTGGTACAATTACCGAATCCTTCTTCGTCCATTTGATTAACCATGTTCAGCACACGTTCCACTGCCTCAACTTTACCTTGTGGCAGAAGAGCAAACTGAGATACTTTAGCAGATACGTAAAGCATAGCTGAAGAGTTTTTACAAGTAGCTACACAAGCTCCACACCCAATACAAGTAGCTGCATCAAAAGCCTTGTCGGCATCTTCTTTACGTATAGGAATTGCGTTAGCATCTTGCGTATTACCAGAGGTATTAACCGATATAAAACCTCCTGCATGTTGAATTCTATCAAAAGCTGAACGATCTACAACCAAATCTTTAATAACAGGAAAGGCTTTGGCTCTAAAAGGTTCAATATAGATAGTATCCCCATCTTTAAACATACGCATATGCAACTGACAAGTGGTAATTCCTCTATCAGGACCGTGAGCCTCACCGTTTATAAATAAAGAACACATTCCGCAGATTCCTTCACGACAATCGTGATCAAAAGCAACAGGATCATCGCCCTGATTGATAAGCTGTTCGTTAAGTACATCTAACATTTCTAGAAAAGACATATCAGGAGAAACATTGTCAATTTTATAATCAACCAATTTTCCTTTATCTTGTGCGTTTTTTTGACGCCATATTTTAAGTGTAAGTTTCATCTGTATCGTATTTAGGATTAAGATTTTACAAAGAGATTATTTATAACTTCTTTGTACGAGTTTAATGTCATCAAAAGTAAGGTTTTCTTTGTGCAGAATAGCCTCGCGAGGATTACCAGTATATTCCCAAGCCGCTACATAAGCAAAGTTTGCATCATCACGTTGAGCCTCACCTTCTTCAGTTTGATATTCTTCTCTAAAATGTCCTCCACAAGATTCGTTACGATGAAGGGCATCTTTAGCAAACAATTCCCCTAACTCTAGGAAGTCAGCTACTCTAAGTGCTTTTTCAAGTTCTTGATTAAATCCATTAGCAGTACCAGGAACTTTTACATCTCTATAGAACTCTTCTCTGATAGCTTTAATTTCATCCATAGCTTCAGTAAGTCCTTGGGCATTACGAGCCATACCTACTTTGTTCCACATTACCTTACCTAGTTTTTTATGAAAATAATCAACAGAATGTTTACCATTGTTATTCATAAAAAAGTCAATTTGTTTTCTTACATTTTCTTCAGCCTGATCAAATTCTGGTGTGTTGGTCGGAATTTTACCAGTACGTATTTCTTTAGACAAGTAATCACCAATAGTATAAGGCAGTACAAAATAACCATCAGCCAATCCTTGCATTAGGGCAGAAGCTCCTAATCTGTTAGCTCCGTGATCCGAGAAGTTTGCCTCTCCAATAACATAACACCCTGGTATTGTACTCATTAAGTTGTAATCTACCCAAATACCACCCATAGTATAGTGTACTGCAGGGTATATCATCATAGGGGTTTCGTATGGATTTTCATCTACAATTTTTTCATACATCTGGAATAGGTTACCATACTTGTTTTCCACTACAGCTTTTCCGAGTTTGTAAACTAATTTGGCATCGTTTTCGTCCAAGTGTTTGATACGAGCTTGTTCTTTACCATAACGTTGTATAGCCGAAGCAAAATCAAGATACACAGCCTCCCCTGTTTTATTTACACCAAACCCAGCATCGCAACGTTCTTTGGCTGCACGTGATGCCACATCACGAGGCACCAAATTACCAAACGAAGGGTATCTACGCTCGAGGTAGTAATCTCTGTCTTCTTCCTTAATTTGAGTTGGTTTTAGTCTTCCTTCTCTGATAGCTTGAGCATCTTCGAGTTTTTTAGGCACCCAAATACGACCATCGTTACGTAACGATTCAGACATAAGGGTTAATTTTGATTGATGATCTCCAGATACAGGAATACAAGTAGGGTGGATTTGCGTATAACAAGGGTTAGCAAAGTAAGCACCTTTTTTGTGTATTTTCCAAGCAGCTGTTACATTAGACCCCATAGCATTGGTAGATAAGAAGAATACGTTACCATATCCACCAGTACCCAATACCACTGCGTGAGCCGAATGACGTTCAATCTCCCCAGTTACGAGGTTACGAGCAATGATACCACGAGCTTTACCATCAACAATTACGATGTCAAGCATTTCATGACGGTTGTACATTTTGATTTTACCACGTCCAATTTGTCTGTTCATGGCAGAATAAGCTCCAAGTAGTAATTGTTGCCCTGTCTGACCTTTGGCATAGAAAGTACGAGATACCAACGTACCTCCGAACGATCTGTTGTCCAACAAACCTCCATATTCTCGAGCTAAAGGCACTCCTTGAGCAACACATTGGTCAATGATATTTGCAGAAACCTCTGCCAAACGATATACGTTAGCCTCACGAGCTCGGTAATCACCACCTTTTACAGTATCGTAAAATAATCTATAAGTAGAATCACCATCTCCTTGATAGTTTTTAGCTGCATTTATACCTCCTTGAGCAGCAATTGAGTGTGCTCTACGAGGCGAATCTTGAAAGCAAAAAGCCTTTACGTTATATCCTAATTCGGCTAGGGTAGCTGCGGCTGAACCACCAGCAAGTCCCGTACCTACCACAATTACATCAATATTACGCTTGTTGGCAGGGTTTACCAAATTTATTTTTGATTTATAGTCAGTCCATTTAGTAGCTATAGGACCTTTTGGAATTTTATTATCTAATGTCATAATACATTATATTTTTAGATGAGAAAACGAATGTAAATAGGAATAATTGCAAATAAAAGAGGTACAATAATAGCAAATACTGTACCTATGTTTTTGATAATAGTGTTGTATTTAGGTGTTGTAGCTCCCAATGATTGGAATGAACTAGCAAATCCGTGATACAAATGGAATCCGAGTACCACCATTGACAACACATAAAATATGGTGTACAAAAGACCTAATTTTTCATCTTTAAAGAAATCTATCGTAATTTTGTACAAGTCTTTGTAACCTTTAGCGTATATAACTTCGTCAGAACCAGCAATGTAGAAATCAGTTCCATTTTTAAGTTCAAAAGCTCCCATTTCAATCTGTTGAGCATCAACAAAACCTCCGTTAGTGGTATTGTAAATCTTTAATTCGCCCATAGGAGTAACAATGGTTTGAGATTGTAAAGGCATTTCTGAAAAGTGCATTTTTGCCCAAAAATGAACCATATGCGAGGCAATGAACACCAGAATCAACGTTCCGAGTACAGCCATGTTTCGAGAAGCCCATTTGCTATTAGCGGCAGCGTTTTCTTTAGCATACCTAATAGGACGAGCTTTTCTGTTCTGAATAGTAAGAACAATACCATCTACAGCGTGAAACAAAATTGAAAAATAGGTAAGATAAGATAAAACCTTAACAGCAGGATTAGTAGTCATAAAATATGCGTACTGATTGAACTGTAAAGGAGTTCCGTAAATGAGTTGCAGGTTTCCAACTAAATGCCCTACCAAAAATACACATAGAAACAAACCTGTAATAGCCATCCAATACTTCTTAGCTAATGATGACTTCAAAAGAGCAGATTTTGCCATAACTTTATACTATTTTTTTAAGAAATGATAAGCAAAATTAAGATATATCTGATGAAAATCAATACTTAAAAATAATTTATAATCAATTTAAAAAACAACTCTTTATTTTTCAGTGTGATATGTATTTTTGATGGTTTTAAATTATTCTGTTTGAATGTTTGTAATATCGTATTTCTGGGGTTAAGTGCTTTTTGAATTGGTATTTTATTTTCCCAAATATGCCATTACAAAATTAATAATTTCTTTAAAAATCAATATGTAAAAATCTTTTGTTTATTTTTGTATTCAATTTCAGTGAAGGCTATGCTTAGATATTTCCGTCAGAAGATTATAAATATGATTTTGGTGCTATTTGGTGTAGTTACTGTTGTGTTTTTGTTGTTTAACGTATTGCCTGGAGATCCAGCCAGAATGATGCTTGACCAACATGAAGACTCTCAACAGATTAGCATTATCCGTAAAAAGTATGGTTTTGACAAGCCTATTTATCAACAATATCTGTTGTATATCAATGATTTGTCTGTAATTTCGGTTCATAGCAACACCCTTGAAGATTATTCTTATTTTGATAGAGACAAGTACAGAGGTAGGCTTCTGATAGATATGGGCAATTATAGTTTGGCGTTAAAATATCCTTATTTGCGTGAAAGTTTTAATAAATCTGGAAAAAAAGTAACTCAAATAATTGCTGAAGCCTTGCCCAACACGATTCTTCTAGCCTCAGCTTCCATAATGATTTCGATATTTTTAGGCATATTTTTGGGCGTAATTTCGGCTTTGTTTAAAGATAGTTGGCTAGATAGGATTATAGCCGTGGTCAGTACTTTGGGTATGAGTGTGCCAAGTTTTTTTTCGTCTATAATATTTGCGTGGATTTTTGGCTATTTATGGCATAAATATACGGGATTAAATATGAGTGGAGGGCTTTATGAGGTGGATAATTTTGGTGAAAAGGTGTATATAGAATGGAAAAACCTACTTTTACCAGCCGTAGTTTTGGGGATTCGACCTTTGGCAGTAACAGTACAACTTATGCGAAATTCCCTATTAGAGACACTCAATCAAGAATATATCAAAACAGCCATAGCCAAAGGACTTTCGAGGTATGAAGTGATTAGAAAACACGCTATTAAGAACTCGCTCAATCCTGTAGTTACCTCTATTTCGGGGTGGTTTGCCTCTATGCTTGCGGGTTCGGTATTTGTAGAATTTATTTTTGGTTGGAATGGTATTGGCAAGGAGATAGTCGATGCGTTGAATTACCAAGATTTGCCAGTGGTAATGGGTGCGGTGCTTGTTATTTCTGTATTTTTTGTACTAATCAATATTTTTATTGATTTGATTTATAACCTTTTGGACCCAAGAATTAGATATTAAACTAATGAGAACACAAATTGAATTTGAGGTAGCTGATATTGAAAAATTTAAAAAACAATTATTGTTTTGGTCTGAAAATTTTTCGCAAATAGCTTATCTGGACAGCAACAATATTTCGCAAAAGTATAGTTCTTTTGACGCTATTTTGGCGGTAGATTCTTTTACCTCTATTCAGTCAGATTATTATGGTGCTTTTGATAAATTGCACAGTTATTACCATACGACAAAGGATTGGATTTTTGGTTATCTTACCTATGATTTGAAAAATGATTTAGAACAATTGTCGTCAAATAATCCAGATTTATTGCAATTTGAAGAAATATTCTTTTTTCAACCCAAAAAAATATTTTTTATAAAAGGAAATAGGGTTACAGCAACATATCTGAATTTGGTTTCAGATGAAATGGATACAGACATTAATGAAATCAAACAAGTAGTCATTCCGAGCGGTATTCCTCAAACATCAATTGAGCTTAGTCCGCGTATTAACAAAAAGGCTTACTTTGAAAAGTTTGAACAAATCAAAAAATACTTGGCTCAAGGAGAAATTTATGAAGTGAATTTTTGTATGGATTTTTTTTCAGAAAATGTTCAAATAAATCCGTTACATATTTTCGATTCGTTAAACGAGCTTACGCAATCGCCGTTTTCGGCGTTTTTTAGAAATCAAAACCATTACGCAATGTGTGGTTCTCCAGAAAGATATTTAAAAAAAGACGGTAAAAAGATTATTTCACAGCCCATTAAAGGCACTTCTAAAAGATTTCAAAACCCTGAATTAGATTCACAGAGCAAAGCCCAGTTGTTGTCCGACCCAAAAGAACGTTCTGAAAATATTATGATAGTAGATTTGGTTCGCAATGATTTGTCTGCCACAGCTGCCCCTTCAAGCGTTTGTGTAGAGGAATTATGTCAGGTATACTCGTACAAACAAGTACATCAGTTAATATCAACCATTACTTCAAGGCTAAAAGAAGGAATCTCGCCAATTGAGGTGCTTAAGGACTCTTTTCCGATGGGCAGTATGACAGGAGCTCCAAAAATTTCGGCAATGAAAATAATAGAAAAAATAGAGGAAAGCAAAAGAGGATTGTATAGTGGAGCAATTGGCTATTTTGACCCTAATGAAAATTTTGATTTTAATGTAGTGATTAGGAGTGTGTTATACAATTCTGATAATCAGACCGTTTCTTATTCAGTGGGCAGTGCAATAACTTCCAAATCAGATGCCGAAAAAGAGTATTCGGAGTGTTTGATTAAAGCCGAAGCTATGTTGAAATCACTTAATAAGGCTTAAAACCCTAAAATCAGTTTGGCTATAGAAAAATAGATTAAGATACCACAAATATCGTTGCTGGTTGTAATAAAAGGGCCTGTTGCAAGGGCTGGGTCGATATTGTATTTGTTTAAGGTAATAGGAATAAAAGTACCCAATAGTGATGCTATCATAATTACGGACATTAGAGCCACGGTTACTGTAATTCCTAAAATATAATCCACTCCGAGTAAAAAATGACTTCCTAACAAAAGTATGATTCCGAGTATAAACCCATTAAATAAACTCAAGGCAACTTCTTTACCTAAACGTTTGAAGATAGATCCGCTAATGGTGTTGTTAGCAAGTCCTTGCACGATGATGGCAGAGGATTGCACTCCTACATTTCCGGCCATAGCAGCAATTAAAGGCGTAAAGAAGAATAATTCGCCGTGCGATGCCAAAGCATCATCAAAAACGCCCATAACCCGCACCGTAACAAATCCTCCGAGTAGTGCCAAGATAAGCCACGGAAGTCGAGCCTTGGTAAGATCCAATATACTATCATCAGCCTCAACATCAGTAGAGATACCCGCAGCCAATTGGTAATCTTTGTCCGCTTCTTCCTTAATAACGTCTACGATGTCATCAATGGTAATACGTCCTACCAAACGACCTAACTCATCTACCACAGGAATTGCCTCCAAATCGTATTTTTGCATGATACGAGCTACCTCTGTATCCTTGGTATCAACCTTAACGAAATCTACCTTTGGGATATAAATTTCGTTAATATGGGCTTTTGTAGAGCTGGTTAATAAATCTTTTAAGGAGAGTCGTCCTTTGAGTCTGTTTTGGTCATCAACCACATAAATAGAGTGTACGCGAGTTACGTGTTCGGCTTGTTTACGCATCTCAATCACGCAAGTCAGTACATTCCAATTTTCATTGACTTTTACCAACTCTTTCCCCATAAGCCCCCCTGCGGTATCCTCGTCATATCGCAAAAGCTCAACAATATCTTTGGCGTGTTCTACGTCTTCAAGTTCGGAAATTACCTCACCTTTGATTTCTTCTGAAAGCTCCGCAATGATGTCCGCAGCATCATCGGTGTCCATTTCATCTAATTCTTCAGCAATTTCTTTGGGTGATAATGTGGCTAAAATGGCTTCTCTGAGGTCTTCGTCAATGTCAAGAAGTATCTCAGAAGAAGTTTCTGTATCCAGTATATTAAAAACATAAGATGCCTCATCAAAGTCTAGTTCGTCTAAAATCTCAGCGATATCGGCGTGGTGCATATCTTTGAGTAAAATTCCTAGTTCTTTGTTGTTTTTGTCCGATACATAATTTTGTATCTGTAATAAAAGTTCAGGACTTACTTTGAATGACATTTTACGAATTGTTTTTAATATGTATTTTAGCTCATTTTGCAGAGGCAAAGTTAAGTAATTAATGGTATAATAGACAAAAATTAGGCTATTTTTTAGATGCCTTAGATTCAACTTTTAAGTGTAATTTCAACCTTTGAAATAAAAGTATTTACTTATACTCTGTCTGTTAAAAGAGCAAACTGGATAAAAAAGAAAAAGTCCCTTCAAAAGGAACTTTTTCTTCAAATTTATATCGTACGATTGATATCCCAACTTTCTAGATAATCAGCTACACGCTTTACAAACTGACCTCCCAAAGCTCCGTCTACTACACGATGGTCATAACTGTGCGATAAAAACATCTTTTGTCTGATTCCGATAAAATCTCCTTCTGGAGTTTCAATCACAGCTGGTACTTTACGAATAGCACCCAAAGCCAAAATTCCTACTTGAGGTTGGTTGATAATTGGAGTACCAAACACCGAGCCAAAAGTACCTACGTTAGTAACCGTATAAGTACCTCCTTGGGTATCATCTGGTTTGAGTTTGCCCGATTTTGCTCTAAACGCCAAGTCATTTACAGCCTTAGCCATACCTACCAAATTAAGTTGGTCTGCATTTTTTATAACTGGAACTATCAAGTTTCCGTTAGGCAAGGCTGCAGCCATTCCTAAATTGATGTTTTTACGTTTAATTATATAATCACCATCAACAGAAATATTCATCATCGGGAAGTCTTTAAGAGCCTTAGCCACTGCTTCCATAAATATTGGGGTAAATGTCAATTTTTCACCCTCTCTTTTTTCAAATGTATTTTTTACTTTATCTCTCCATTTTACGATATTGGTAACATCAACCTCTACAAACGATTGTACATGAGCCGAAGTTTGTACAGAGTGTACCATGTGATGCGAAATAATTTTACGCATTCTGTCCATTTCCACAATCTCATCTTGACCATTAACCGACACTGGAGTAGCTTTTGGAGTCGAAGGTACTGTAGCCGCTGCCACAGGCTTAGACGAAACCACAGGTTCTACTGGTTTTGACACATTATTTTTTGGTTGTACATTTCTATTTTGTACATAATCCAAGATGTCTGCTTTGGTGATTCTTCCCTCTTTTCCTGTACCTTTTATACTGTCTAATTCTTCTTTAGAAACCCCCTCTTCTTTGGCGATATTTTTTACTAATGGCGACAAAAATCTGTCCGAATCCTGAGTGTTTTCAGTCGATACAACATTAGCTTTCGGTTCAGAAACTGTCTGTGTTGTAGATTGTGTTTGTTTCACCTCGGTTGCTGTATCTACATCTGCCCCCCCTTCAGTTTCTATGATAGCAATTGTCTGCCCTACTTGTACCAAATCATCTTTTTCAAAAAGCCTTTCTACCAACACCCCAGCTACTTCTGACGGTACTTCGCTATCCACTTTGTCAGTAGCTATTTCTAATACTGTTTCATCAACTTCTATTTTATCACCTATTTGTTTAAGCCAATTCGTGATTGTTGCTTCAGCTACACTCTCTCCCATTTTCGGAAGTTTTAACTCAAATCGTGCCATATTATCCGTTCTATATATTTATAAATCGTTGCGAAATTACGATTTTATTTCGAATTTACATAGATTAAATCCAAAAATCTATTCTAAAAATATTATTTCTCCTCTATCTTTACTACAATCACTTCCTATCAAAAACGAAGCCTTTGCTGGTTTTATCCTATAAGTAATGTTTTTATCTCGATTTTTTAACATAAAAGATATGATGTTTTTAAAACTCACAAATTCTTGATCAATTATGAGCTGTATCCTACCCACGCCATTATTTTGTTCTGTAAACTCATCTAAATTCCCAATCAAAATTACCTTTTTACCCAATTGAGAAGCTACTTTGGTTTGCAATTCGATGTTTTGAGTTAGCAAATAAAACTCAGTTGAAGGATTAGTGGTTATTTTATTTCTAAAGCCAGATATTAATGAAAATAATTTGACAGCACTTTTGACCCCAATATCATAAATCAGATTGGATTTGAAATGTTTTTTATAAAAAATATTCATTGCACCATAAAAGCGATTTAGATATACCTTGTCTTTAACAGTGCTTTCGCCCTTATAATGAATAATGGTTGTATTGCCATAATAATAATTTTTCAATCCTTTTTTTACCGCACGATAGGACAAATCAATATCTTCTCCATACATAAAAAAATCCTCATCAAACCCTTTTAAATCTATATAGGTTTGTTTTTTCAAAAACATAAAAGCCCCTACAAAAATATCGTTAAGTCCGACCTGATCTTCTTTTATATTATTGTTGTAATACTTATCTGAAAAGCCTAACATTTTCATAAAGGCTACTTTACGTGTAGGTATATTTCTTTTGCTTTCTGGTAAAAAATTCCCCCTGCCATCTATCAATCGACAACCAACAATTCCCAAATCTTTTTTGTCTTGTGCAAACAAAAGTAATTGTTCAAAAGTATCTTCAGCCACTACAGTATCTGGATTTAGGATACATATATACGCACCTTTTGCCCTATTTACCGCTATATTATTTGCTTTTGGAAAACCTAAATTTTGAAAGTTTTGAATATAATGTACCTCTGGAAAACACCTCTTGACCATTTCGGCACTCTTATCTACCGAAGCGTTATCAATTACGATAATTTCAGAATCAATATTCTTGAGAGCCTCCTGTACGCTATAAAGACACTGCTCCAAAAAATGGCATACATTATAATTAAGAATTACAACCGATAAAAGCATAGTTATACTTATTATATGAAAAATATCTTCTGTACAACCAACCAGTTAATACAGAAGATATTTTCAGAAAAATGATTTGTTTACATATTGCGTCTATACTGACCTCCTACTTCAAAAAGAGCCGCAGTAATCTGTCCTAACGAACATACCTTAGTAGCCTCGATGAGTTGTTCAAAAATATTTTTATTTTGTACAGCTGCCTCCTGAACTTTATCCAACTCTTCTTTTACCCTATCGAAATTAGCCTTATTGAGATTTTCTTTCGTATGGATTTGGAATAATTTTTCCTCTTCAGTAGCACGAATCACCTCCGCTGGTTCTACAGTAGGCGAACCTTTGCTACTCAAAAAGGTGTTCACTCCAATTATTGGATATTCGCCCGAATGTTTTAGCGTTTCGTAATACAGACTCTCCTCTTGTATTTTGCTACGTTGGTACATTGTTTCCATAGCCCCTAATACGCCTCCTCGTTCTGTAATACGATCGAATTCTAATAATACTGCCTCTTCTACCAAATCTGTAAGCTCTTCGATTATGAACGAACCTTGAATCGGATTTTCATTTTTCGCCAAACCTAATTCTCTATTGATAATCAACTGAATAGCCATTGCTCTACGCACCGATTCTTCGGTAGGCGTTGTAATAGCCTCATCATAGGCATTGGTATGAAGCGAGTTACAATTATCGTAAATAGCATACAAAGCCTGAAGCGTAGTACGAATATCATTAAAGTCAATTTCTTGGGCATGAAGCGACCTTCCAGAGGTTTGTATATGATATTTTAGCATCTGAGCTCGTTCATTAGCACCATATTTATATTTCAATGCTTTAGACCATATTTTTCTTGCCACTCTACCAATTACAGCATATTCTGGGTCAATACCATTAGAAAAGAAAAACGACAAGTTAGGCCCAAAATCATTAATATTCATACCTCTACTCAAGTAATATTCTACATAGGTAAATCCGTTCGCCAAGGTAAATGCCAATTGCGTAATTGGATTTGCCCCAGCTTCAGCAATGTGATAACCTGATATAGATACCGAATAAAAATTACGGACATTCTTTTCGATAAAATATTGTTGCACATCTCCCATAAGCCTTAAGGCAAACTCTGTAGAGAAGATGCAAGTGTTCTGTGCTTGATCTTCCTTGAGAATATCTGCCTGTACTGTACCTCTGACCTGAGCTAGAGTTTTGGCTTTAATATCATCATATACATCTTTAGGAAGTACCTGATCGCCTGTTACGCCCAACAACATCAGCCCTAGTCCATCATTTCCTTCAGGGAGTTCGCCATTATAACGCGGTCTTTCAACTCCTTTAGCTCTATAAATTTCTTCTATTTTAGCATTAACTTCCTCCTCAAGACCATTTTCTTTGATATATTTTTCACAATTTTGGTCTATTGCCGCATTCATAAAAAAGCCTAAAAGCATTGGAGCAGGTCCGTTAATGGTCATCGAAACCGAAGTGGCTGGGTGTGAAAGGTCGAATCCTGAGTATAATTTTTTAGCATCATCAAGACAACAAATACTCACTCCTGCATTCCCTATCTTTCCATAAATATCGGGTCTGTAATCTGGGTCATTTCCGTAAAGGGTTACCGAATCAAAAGCTGTAGAAAGCCTCTTGGCTGGCATTCCCAAACTCACGTAATGAAAACGTCTGTTTGTACGTTCTGGACCTCCCTCTCCTGCAAACATTCTGGTTGGGTCTTCTCCTTCGCGCTTAAAAGGATACAGCCCAGAGGTAAAAGGAAATTCTCCTGGCACGTTTTCTTGCAACGACCATCTAAGCAAATCGCCCCACGCCTGATATTTAGGCAAGGCAATTTTTGGAATTTGCGAATGCGAAAGCGATTCAGTATGGGTTTGTATTTTGATTTCCTTATCTCTTACCTTAAAACTATAAACAGGATTTTTATATTTATCTACTTTTTCTCTCCAATTAAAAATAATTTCCCAATTATATGGGTCTAAATTCATTTTTACTCGGTCAAATTCTTTGAGCAACAAATCCACAAACTGATCGTCTATTTTGGCTGATATTTTTTCTGTATCCAGTCCATTTTTTGTAAGTTCCACCTTGGTATCCAGTACGGATTCTAAAGTTTTATAAATTCCATACAACTTTTGAGCAGCCTCTACCTGTGTGTGTACCCTTTGATCATAAGCTCTATTATTTTCAGCAATTTCAGACAAATATCTGGTTCTGCTTGGCGGAATCACATAAATCTTTTCGCTCATCTCTCTAGTAATTGTAAAATTACTAACTAGTGGAGCATTGGTCTTCTCTACCACCTTGTCCATTATGGCTTTATACAAAGCATTCATACCTGGGTCGTTAAATTGAGAAGCTATCGTACCAAAAACAGGCATGGTATCAGGGTCTTCGTGCCATAGGTTATGATTGCGTTGATATTGCTTTTTCACGTCTCGAAGTGCATCTAACGCACCACGCTTATCAAATTTATTAATGGCTACCAAATCGGCAAAATCAAGCATATCAATCTTTTCCAATTGGGTTGCTGCTCCAAATTCTGGAGTCATCACGTACAATGCCACATCTGAATGATCAAGGATTTCGGTATCGGACTGTCCAATACCTGAAGTTTCCAAAATAATTAAATCGTATCGAGCCGCCTTAAGTACCTCAATGGCTTCGTACACATATTTGGAAAGAGCCAAATTGGATTGTCTTGTAGCTAACGAACGCATATATACACGAGGATTGTTAATCGCATTCATACGAATACGATCACCCAATAAAGCTCCCCCTGTTTTACGTTTTGAAGGGTCTACCGAAATGATTCCTACCGTTTTATCAGGAAAATCAATCAAATAACGCCGTACCAACTCATCTACCAACGATGATTTACCTGCCCCTCCTGTACCTGTTATACCCAATACAGGAATATTAGATGACTGATTGTGTTGATGAATTTTTTCAAAAATATCTTTCGACAATTCTGGAAAATTTTCTGCAGAAGAAATCAAACGAGCTATAGCTTTTGGATTTTTGTCCTTTAAGCCTTCAAATTCACCAATAACCTGATCACCAACAGGAAAATCTGCCTTCTGAATCAAATCATTTATCATTCCTTGCAATCCTAAAGCCCTACCGTCATCGGGCGAATATATTCTGGTGATTCCGTAATCCATCAGCTCTTTTATCTCGTCTAACAAAATTACTCCTCCTCCACCTCCGAATATTTTAATATGTCCTGCCCCTTTTTCCTTCAACAAATCATACATATACTTAAAATATTCATTGTGTCCTCCTTGATACGAGGTCATAGCAATAGCGTTAGCATCTTCTTGAATGGCTGTATTAACGACCTCCTCTACACTACGATCGTGTCCTAAATGAATAACCTCACAACCAGTAGCCTGTATTACTCTTCGCATGATATTTATTGACGCATCATGCCCATCAAATAACGAGGCTGCTGTAACAATTCTTACTTTATTTTTAGGAATATAGGGTATTTGTTGTTCCATTTCTCATTTGTTTTTATTGGGTTGCAATTTACTACAATTATTTTTAAATAAAAAATCAAACCCCACTCAAAAATTGCACTTCATACCTCAAATATCTACCAAATACGATAAGCTATGGAACAGGGTCGTACCCACTTCCTCCCCAAGGGTTACAACTCAATATGCGTTTGATTGCCAACCAACTCCCCTTAAATAATCCGTGTTTTTGGAGTGCCTCTAGGGTATAATGTGAGCATGTGGGTGAATATCTGCATGTTGCTGGAGTAAATGGAGATATGCAAATTTGATAAAAACGAATAACAATTACAAATGGGAAAATCAACAACTTACGAAATAACTTACCGAAAATATGCCCCTTTAACATTCAAATATTTTTACTTAAATTCAACTTTAAAATTCCGTATCACGATTTTGATAATGTATTTCAAAAAACTATTATCTTGTTGTTTAAAAATACAAAAACACAATCAAAAAACCGATTCTAAATCAGTACAAAACAATTCGTGTCTCTATTTTGAAAACCAAAACGTTTGTATATACCATTTGATTTTAAATGAAATAATTACGAATAAATACCTCCGTTGATATTTATTGTTTCGCCTGTTATATAACTGGCTTTGTCAGACACCAAAAAACTTACCAAATCTGCTACTTCTTGAGCTTTACCAAATCTGCCTACTGGGATTAATTTGACCAATTCTGCTTGATCCAAACTTGAGGTCATATCCGTTTCGATAAATCCTGGTGCCACAGCATTGACGGTAATATTGCGTTTGGCAACCTCTTGTGCCAAAGCCTTGGTAACCCCTATCAACGCTCCTTTTGCTGCTGAATAATTTGTCTGCCCTGCAGTTCCCTTCACTCCCGATACCGATGCTATATTAATGATACGTCCATATCTGTTGCGAAGCATTTTTTGTATAAAAAAATTTGTTACATTGTAAAATCCATCCAACGTAGTCTGTATTACCTTGTTCCAATCCTGATATTCCATCCACATAAATAACCCATCACGAGTAATACCTGCATTATTTACAACCACCTCAACCAGGCAATCTGTATTGTCAGATTGCCATTTGTCTAAAACTTCTTTGGTTTGCTTATGGTCTGCAACATCAAACTGAATAATTTCGGCCGTATTTCCGTATTTTGTAACCGCTGTAAGTGTTTCTATAGCAGCGTCTTTATTCGAATTATAATTTATAAGTAAGTGATAATCTGTATCTTTAGCTAACTGTATTGCTACGGCTCTGCCTATACCTCTAGAAGCTCCAGTTATCATGGCTGTTTTTTTCATTTTAAATACTTCGGACAATTAAAATACTTCGCTTTCTTTAAGTTTTTCGGTGTTCGCTACCAGTTGCAACTCGTCTATTACCTTCTGAATATTTCCGTTCATCACCCCGTCTAAATCATAAATAGTAAGTCCGATTCTGTGGTCAGTAACCCTTCCTTGAGGATAGTTGTAGGTACGAATCTTTGCAGAACGATCGCCTGATGATACTTGAGAATTACGCTTTTTGGCATCTTCTTCTTGCTTTTTTGCCAATTCCATTTCGTAAAGTCGTGAACGCAACACCGCTAAGGCTTTGTCTTTGTTTTTGTGTTGCGATTTTTCATCTTGACATTGTGCCACAAGTCCTGTCGGAATATGTGTCATCCTTACAGCCGACTTGGTTGTATTTACTGATTGCCCCCCTGGCCCAGACGAACAAAACAAATCAATACGGACATCATTCATATCGATATGAACGTCAAACTCTTCGGCTTCTGGCAATACCATAACTGTAGCGGCTGACGTGTGTACTCTACCTTGAGTTTCGGTCTGTGGCACACGTTGTACACGATGTACCCCTGCTTCAAACTTAAGTGTTCCGTATACGTCTTCGCCTGTTACCTCAAAAATAATTTCCTTAAACCCTCCTGAAGTTCCTTCGTTCAAGTCTACCACCGAAGTTCTCCAACCTTTTGACTCACAATATTTTGAATACATTCTGTACAAATCACCTGCAAAAATACTTGCCTCATCGCCTCCTGTACCAGCACGAATCTCAACCATCACATTTTTGGCATCTTCAGGATCCTTAGGTATCAACAAAAATCTTATTTCCTCTTCCAACTGTGGGAGTTTTTCTTTGGCTTCTTCCAATTGTAGTTTTGCCATTTCTACCATTTCGGCATCACTCCCTTCGTCCAAAATTTCATTAGCTTCTTTTATATTATCGGTAAGCCTTACATACTCTGAACGCTTATCTACTAATATTTTTAAATCTTTATATTCTTTGTTTAACTGAACATACTTCTTTTGGTCAGCAATAATGTCTGGCTGAATGATTAAATCCGAAACCTCGTCAAATCGTTGCTTTATATATTGTAATCTATCTAACATCATAACCTTACGTTTGGAAATGCAAAGATATAAATATTTTTTATACCTCCCACACATCTGAAACACAAGCTCTCAAATAAAGCATTTAAAAGCCGTTTAAACCTTATATTTTTTGTTGGATGACATATTATACACCTCAAAACAACCTTTCAAAAAACATAAAGTTCTGATTTATAGATGTTAATTTTTTTAACAACACATCTGAAACACAAGGTCTCAAATAAAGCATTTAAAAGCCGTTTAAAACTTATATTTTTATATTGGATGACATATTATACACCTAAAAACAACTTTCCAAAAAACATAAAATCCTAATTTATAGACGTTAAAAAATTTAACAACACATCTGAAACATTACCAAAGATTTAGTTATTTATTATATCCATTATACGCCTGTATATACTCTTGGGTAGTATATATATGAGGACCCACAAACTTCCTTTTTATGATTTCATCTTTTACTTGTTGTGTTAATATAAAAGCTTTATGATAGGGTTGCTCTTTTAATACATATATTTTTTTAGGATTATCTTGTTTAGGTGTCAAATGTGGATATATCTTTTTACCCTTTATTCCTCTACCATATACAGCTCCTTCCAAAGGATATTCTAATAAATCATCATCAAATTGATAAAAACGAAGTACATAATAAGGTTTTGTTTCTAACTCTTTGCCTGACCTATTAACAACCGATTTGATTTTAGCAATTTCATATCCATCTTTTACTCCATTTTCTTGTAAAAAATGTAATAATTCCTCTGAAACTATTTTTAAATGTTTATCTTCTGCGAGAAAATCAAACTTTAATGATAGATTTCCTTTAATTTCTAAATACAATTCATTAGGCAACTTATCTTCTCCCTCAGGGGAACTATAAGGAAAAGTAGGTACAAACATTCTCCAAGACATAAGATAATCTTCCAAGTTATCTCTTACTATTAAGTCATCGACTCCATTAGGTACTCCGTTTACTTTTTTATAACCATAAAATCCGTGTCCCCATATAAATAATTGTTCCATATAGTATTTATTATTTTTATACGTTTATACATTATGATACTCTACTACAAGTATTACCCTTAGTTTTACGATTTAATAACCTATGTGACATTTTTTGTAAATCTTGTAATTCTCTCACTGCTTTATTAGATGCATCATTGGGATTCATCCCTTCATCAATATTGTTTTTATATCTATCCGAAATTTCATTAACTCTCTCACTTATCATTTCTGAATATTTAGAATGCGAACCACTGTGATAATAACTATACCCCTCCTGTATACCTCCTTTCTGTGTATTCGGTAAGGCTATACCATTAGTAGCTTCGTGTTGTCCTACAAATCCAATATCATTAAAAAATTGTTCATTTTTTTTCCATACTTCATTAGGTATTAAATGGTGCGCCTGCCAAGAGGTGTTATCTATACCTTGTCCTACTTTAATTAGATTACTACGTAATGGGTTTAATCCAAAGATATCTATTTCATTGACCACACTATATACATACCCATACAGAGTAGGGTTATTTCCCAATAACCCTATTGGGTCTTGGCTTATATAACTTCCAGTATTTGGGTCATAGTATCTAAACCTATTGTAAGCAAGTTCCGTTTCTTTATCATAATACTGCCCTTGATACAAGAACGGCATAAAACTGCTTCTTCGGTTAGCTACGTCATCGTTTGTAAACTCTTTTCTAACTCTGCCGTAAATATCCAATTCCCTTTCCCATACCTTATTACCGTTTGTGTCAATGGCAACCAAAGGCGTACCTATGTGGTCAGAGATGATACTATATGCCTTGCCATTAATTAGTTTAGCCGTAGGCGTAAAGCCATCGAATATCCACGTAATTATATTATCCTCGCATAATTCTTCTTTTTGTATTTCGTGTAAAGGTACGTTTTTATCCCAAATTTAATAAATCTGACAAACGAAAAATACCCTTTTCATTGATTTTGCAGCACCATTTTACTTGTTTATATAGTGGATTACAACATAATGTTACATAACCACTTGCCATAATATCATCCCTATTTTCTTGTTCATCATAATCAGGTTCAAAAATATCAATTTCTAATCCTTCTTGTAATATAATTTCATTACCTTCAATATCTAACACCACATCAGAACGAGATAACAACACTTGAAAATCATCTATTATTTCATTAAAATTAACCTCTATTTTTGGTCTCATATACTTTATTTTTTTAAACATCTTTGTTCTTTGGGAGTAGGATTCTTTTCTTTTTCTGAAAATAATTTTTCTGCATCCTCTTCTTTTATATTGTTTATTAAAGCGTGGTATGGATTAAATTTACTTGGGTCAGGGATTATAGTTGCTCCAACTGCTTCAATCTGCCCCCTCGTTGTTGTTGCTATTTGATTATGGGGTATTGTCGAAGATAACTCTTCTTTTGTTTTACCTGATAAAACATTAACAGATATACCGAATAACTTGTCATCTACTTTAATAACTCCTGACCCCTCTACTAATGGTTTGGTTCCTCCTCTCATAACAATATCATCTGCATTTAATCCTAAAACATCAACCTCCGTATTACCATCAAACACATACCCATAAATGGTAGGATTATTTCCAACCAACCCTATCGGGTCTTGTGAGATATAAGCCCCAGTATCAGGAGAATAGTAACGAAAACGATTATATGCTAAATCCGTTTCTCTGTCATAATACTGCCCTGCGTATAAGAACGGCATAAAACCGCTTCTTCGGTTTACTACGTCATCGCTTGTAAACTCTTTTCTAACTCTACCATAAATATCCAATTCTCTTTCCCATACTTTTACGCCGTTGGTATCAACGGCTAATATAGGCGTACCTATATGGTCGCTAATTATAGAGTAGGCTTTTCCGTTTATGAGTTTTGCCGTAGGCGTAAAACCCTCAAATATCCACGTAATTACATTATCTTCACATAATTCCTCTTTTTGTACTTCGTGTAAAGGTACGTTTTTATCCCAAATATACAAAAATTCTCTTCTATGATACGATTTGCTAATACGTCTACCAAAGGCATCATATTTAAAAGTAATTACAGAACCATCAGGGCGTTGTACGGCTTTGAGCATTCCCTTTGCATCCCAAGCGTATTGCCACGCCCCTAAACTCCACTTTTGGGCGTTGCTCTCTCGGTGTAGTTTGGTTAGTGATTTATGGATAAGTTTTCCCTCCTTATCGTAATAATAGTACCATTTACCGTCGTATTGCAGTTGCGAACTTTGGTATTGTCGGTCGTTTTTTTCTTTGCTTTGGTATAGGTTTCCGAGTTTGTCGGCGGTACGCCATACCTGTTCCTTGCGGTTGTAGATGGCACGTTCCAAAAAGCCCCTATCGTCATACTCAAAGGCGGTGGTATAGTGGTTTTTGTGGTCGGTTATGCTTGCCAGTCGGTGGTCGTAATTCCAGTCGTACTCCCGCCATAGGTGGGTGGTAAATTGGTGAAAAAATTTTTTAGAAGTTCCAAACTCCTAAAAAGTTGAGCTTTAAACTTGACAATATAACAAAATGAAAAGGAGACTTTTACAAATTTATTTAATCATATTTCTTACTTAGCAACTATTTATTCCAAAAGTCTGCATTTTTTATCTTAGCATCAGTATTATTAAACTCTGGATTGGCAATTCCTTCTTTTTTTTGTTGAACATAATCTTTCCATACCTTTAGTACTACATTGCTCAAAAGCAATATCGCAATGATATTCACCCAAGCCATCAACCCTACTCCTATATCTCCTAGTGCCCACGCCGAATCCGCCTGTTTTACTGTTCCATAATACACCGCTATTAGGAATATCACCCTCAGAATCCAAATACACATTTTGTAATAATTGGTTTTGTGAAACACATAACTAACATTGGTTTCGGCATAGTAGTAATACGCCAAAATAGTAGTAAAAGCAAAGAAAAACAAGGCTAAGGCTACAAACTGATTTCCAAAAAGTGGAAAATGTAGTGATACTGCCTCTTGTGTAAATGCTGTAAACTCTACTTCAGGAATATTATTGGTGATAATTGTATCGGTCGTTTTGTCTATCACATTGTACTTAGCTGTAAATAAAATCATTAGAGCTGTAGCTGTACAAATAAACAAGGTATCTACATACACCGAAAAAGCCTGTACTAACCCTTGTTCTACTGGATGTTTGACCTCCGATGCCGCAGCTGCATGAGGTGCTGTTCCCTGCCCTGCCTCATTTGAATAAATTCCTCTTTTTACTCCCCAAGCTATAGTCAAACCTATAATTCCTGCGTACAACTGCTCTTGTTGGAATGCAGAACGAACAATCAACATCAGCATATCTGGTATCTGTTTGTAATGAAATCCTATAATAATCAGAACCAGCAAAATATACGATACAGCCATAAATGGCACTATAATTTCGGTTACTTTTCCCAAGCGTTTAACACCTCCGAAAATAATCAGACTTAACAAGACTACAACCAATATCCCTGCTATATTTATGGGCATTCCCAATACAGAATAATCCGATATTTCGAAAGCTGTAGATACGGATTTTGATATACTATTACTCTGAACTCCAGGCAACAACAATCCACAACTTACAATGGTAATCACGGCAAAAAACACGGCATACCACTTAATTCCTAGTCCTTTTTCGATATAATAAGCAGGACCTCCTCTGTATTCTCCCTTAATTTCTTGTTTATAAAGCTGCCCTAAAGTAGCCTCGGCAAAGGCTGATGCAGCACCCAATAATGATATTACCCACATCCAAAATACCGCCCCCGGCCCTCCAAAGGCTATAGCTGATGCTACCCCTACTATATTCCCTGTTCCTACTCTTCCAGAAATAGCCAACGAAAAAGCCTGAAATGATGAAATACCTTTTTGACTATCTTTTTTCTTGGCAAATAGCAACTTTATCATTGTAGGCACATATCTGAATTGTATAAATCCTATACGAATAGAAAAATAAATTCCTGTACAAACACACAATACTATAAATACTGTAGACCAAATATATTGATTGACAATCTCGATTATTTTATCTATATCCATAACTAAACGCTCTTTTTTTGAAAAATAATTCTTCTGAATATTACAATTAACATTACCAAATATACCAAATAAGTAAATGCGTGTGCCATTACCAAACCTTGAACATTGTATTTTTGAAGCAAAACCACACTTGATAAATATAAGACAAAAAGTGATACAATTTCGGAAATTAAAAACAATTTAGTAAGTTTTTTTGCAAAAAATTCGTATCCTAATATCAGTGAACACACCTTGAGTAAATCTCCTACAAGTTGCCATAAAAACAAATCGGACAGATAAACAAATTTGTCGGAATATATATATCTGATAAACAAATCTCTACCCACATACAGTAAAAGTCCTCCTAGTATAAACATCGGAACTACTGTTTTAAAATATTCTTTAAAAACACCTTTGGTTTGAATACTGGTACTAGATTGTGAAAGCCTTGGAAAAAAATATACGGATAATAGAGTCGAAACAAACATCATATAGAAGGAAGATATTCTGTTCATAGCTTCCCAATTTCCAGCTGTATCTATTCCTAAAGAATCTATTGCTATCACTCTGATTTTTAGATAAATAATCGGAGAGCAAAAAGCCGATACAAATGCCATAACCGAATACGAGGACATTTTTCGGATAACATTTACATCAAAGTATCTTATATTGATATTTTGAGTTAAAGATACTTCTTTTGACACCCATAATATCGTAATTATGGTCAATAACGCCGGAATGATAATGAGTCCGTACAAAGCCCCCTCAACCTTGTATTGCACTATTAGTAAAATTGACAAAATAAAACCTACAATATTGGAAATTATATTCAAATAAATAAGTCTTTTGTATTGAGACAATCCGTTTAAAATACTTGTAAGAAAGATATTTAGGCTAAAGAAAGGAATGCTTAAAGCAAACCATTTAAACAAATTGATATACGACCTATCATTACCAAATACATAATTGTTCCAATATTCAGAAAAGGTATATAAAACAATTCCAACCAGTATAGAAACAAATAAAATCGTATAGAAAACAGTGGATAATATTCTGACATATTCTTGTTTTTCATCTTTATAACGAGCCACATATTTTACAATTCCATTATTAAAACCCAACATGGAAATGGTTTCTACCGAAGTAATAAAATTACGCAAATTGCCCAATAACGCCACCCCCAAAGGCCCTAATATTTTGGCTATTATTGAGGTAGAAATCAAACCTGTAATAATCCGAACAAGTACACTTACACTATTTATTGATGTAATTTGTAATACCTGATTGTTCAACAAATATTTGATTTTACTAATATTCAATTTTTATCTAATATAGATTTAATACTTCTATTATTTTATGCACTTCGTCCGTTTCTAACACAGGGCTTAACGGAATACTAAGCACTTTGTTATGGATTTGTTCTGTAATTGGAAAACATAAATGATTAAAGGCTTCCATGGCCTTTTGTTTGTGAGGCGGTATCGGATAATGAATCATCGTTTGAATGTCATTGTCATTAAGCCATTGTATCAACTGGCTTCTATTTTGGGTTTGTACTACAAACAAATGAAATACGTGTTCCGATATATTTTTATATTGGGGCAATTTAATAGCACTGTTTTTTATTTCTTTAATATACTGATTAGCAATATTTTGCCTTATTTTATTTTCGTTATCCAAATTTTTAAGTCTGACATTTAAAAATAACGCCTGAATTTCATCTAATCTTGAGTTTACTCCCAAGTATTGATTGTGGTATTTTTTTTCTGACCCATAATTTCTGAGCGAAAATAATATTTGTGCTAACTCTGAGTCATCGGTAGTTATTGCACCTGCATCTCCCAAGGCTCCTAGATTCTTTCCTGGATAAAAACTAAAACCTGCGGCATCTGACAGACTTCCTGCTTTTTTTCCGTACGTTGTGGTTGCTCCATGTGCTTGAGCAGCATCTTCTATTACCAACAAATTATGTGCTGATGCTATGCGATTTATTGCTTCCATATCGGCGATTTGTCCATACAAATGTACGGCTAATACAGCCTTAGTTTTGGAAGAAATAGCATTTGTAATATTTTGAGGTTCAATATTATAGCTATTAGGATTTGGCTCTACCAAAATCGGTTTCAGATTGTTCTGAATTATAGCCAATATCGAGGCTATATAGGTATTGGCAGGAACAATTACCTCGTCTCCATCGGAAAGCTGCCCCAATTCTTTATACGCCCTAAATATTAATGTCAAGGCATCGAGTCCGTTGGCCACTCCTATACAATATTTTGTCTGACAATAGGTCGCAAAATTCGATTCAAATTCCTTCACTTCATCGCCCAAAACATACCACCCTTTTTCAAAGAAATTTTTTAGTTTCTGATCAAATTCGTGTTGGTATTGTGCGTTTAACTTTTTTAAATCTAGAAACTTAATCATATTCTATTTAATCCTAATTCGTAAAAATCATGAACCACTATCTTGGCTCCAAAACTTTCTTTCCAGAATGACAATCCATAGTTCAATATATGTCCGTCTTGTTCATTAGATATTCCGAAATCAAAATATTTTTTGGTATTTTTATACCTATTTATAAGATAATCAAACAAATAGTCCAAAGCTCCTGTTTCGTCTTTGGCTTCTCCAGCGGCTATATACTGCACGTGAGCCACCGTTTCGGTTTCAAAAATAGTAGCTCCAGCAACGGGAATATCGTGATAATATGCCACATACTGCCTTATGTTGTTTGGAAAATTATTTGCTAAAAATTTAATTTCATCTAAGCTGTGAACTGGATTGGTCTTATATTTCTGATTGAGTTTAGGCACTAACAATTGCTCCCAAAACACATCAAAATCGCCTTCCTTAATTAGGATTCCTAATTTTTCAGCCTTTTTAATCCCTCTTTTTCTGAGTTGGTTATATTTCAGTTGAGGTGCTGTATAATCTATCACCGTGAGCGTATCTCTACGATACAATTGTGCCTTTTTCAAAAATAGAGCATACAATAATTCATCTGAAAAATGGGAACTATAAATATGAGGCAATGTTTTAAAAAAAACTTTATCAATTTGATTTTCAGTAAGATAATTTATTATCACATCAAAGATAGCTATAAAATCGGACAGTCGAACACTGTTGTCTATTACGATTCCTCCATAGGTAAGCCCTTGATGCGAATATACCTTGTTGTTTGAGATATTTGCAGGAAACAAAGCCCTAAGTTGTTGTTTGTCAAATACCATCAATGAAAAATCTGAAAATCTGTCCTTGTGATAATCCATAAAATTCCTATCAAACAAAAAAGTAGCATTTTTTGCTTGTTGTACAAAATCATTCCATTGAGATTTGTATTCTGAATTATATTTCTTGATTTTTAAATCCAAGGTTAATTCTTATTTATCTTTTCTAGGAGCATAAAATCGGCAAGTACCAAAGCCGTTAATGCTTCTACTATAGGTACGGCTCTAGGCACTACGCACGAATCGTGTCGTCCTTTACCCTGTAAATCAACCACTTCACCTAACTTATTTACCGATTTTTGAGGTTGTAATATTGTTGCTACTGGTTTAAAAGCTACTCTAAAATAAATATCCATTCCGTTGGAAATTCCGCCCTGAATGCCTCCCGAAAGATTTGATTGTGTGGTAAAATCAGTATTAAACAAATCGTTATGTTCCGACCCTTTCATCTTAGCACCACAAAAACCACTTCCGTATTCAAATCCCTTTGCGGCATTAATACTCATCATTGCATAAGCCAAACGAGCGTGAAGTTTGTCAAAAATAGGTTCTCCCAAACCCACTGGTACATTTTGCACCACACAAGTAATGGTTCCGCCTACGGTATCTCCTTGTTTTTTAATATCTCTGAGGTACTTTTCCATTTTTTGAGCTGTTTCAATATCAGGACAACGTACCATATTAGTTTCCACTTTTGCAAAATCCAAATCTTGATATGGTTTACAAACAAAAATATCCCCTACACTCGATACAAATGCGTTAATTTGAATATCGCCAAGTAATTGTTTTACCAAAGCACCCGCCACTACCCAACTGACAGTTTCCCTTGCCGAAGAACGTCCTCCGCCTCGATAATCTCTATTTTTGTATTTTTTATCATAAGTAAAATCGGCATGCGATGGTCTGTATACATCTTTTAAGTGGTCATAATCCTTACTTCTAGTATCTTTGTTTTGAATTACAAAACTGATTGGAGTTCCTGTTGTTTTTCCCTGAAAAATACCACTTCGGAAGTGTACAATATCGGATTCCTTACGTTGTGTAACCACTCCTGACTGACCTGGTTTTCGTCTATCTAACTGATTTTGAATATATTCTAAATCAACATCAATACCACTAGGGAATCCATCTAGAATTCCTCCAAGTTCTTCTCCGTGTGATTCTCCAAAAGTGGTAAGTCTTAATAATTGACCAAACGAATTATGCATAACGAAAGTATTTATTTTGGATATTTCACATACAAAGCCCTATCGACAATGGTAAACGAATGGGTTTTGTCTTGATTTATCGTATATTTAATCAGTAATTGTCCTGAATAATTCTTACTGTCAAAATCTGCCAAAATCCATTTGTGATTCAACACCTCTGCACGACTTATCACAAAATGTTCATCTTTAGTAAACTGCTCAATATCACTCCATTGCTTGGTATGGTTTAACTCATATAGAGCTTCTTTTATATTTTTTATATCTTCTGTATCATAATCTCCTAGCATCTGTTCGTGATATTCTTTGGCTCTGTCATTACCTTGTAGGGTGTAATGCGACATCTCAAAAATGATATTCTGTAAGGAATCGGTCAATGCACTTGACATTGTACTTGGCACAACCTCCTCTTTATGAATATCTTTATCTAGAATAGGCGTATTTTTATTGAAGTATAAATACACAAACACATTCACCAACAATGATATTATAAGCCCAAATAATAATATTTTTCTGTTCATATTTTAAATTTCTATTTCTAATTGATCATAAGCCAAATAAACATTCTCAGGTAATTTTTTTTGTACCTCTTGATGAAATCCGAGCATTGGACTGATATGTGTTAGGTAGGTTTGTTGCGGTTGTACCTTTTGTATAAAATCCAATGCTTCGTCTAACGAAAAGTGCATTTGATGAGGTTCTTCTCTTAGAGCATTGATAACCAAAACTTTAGTTCCTTTTATTTTTTCTATCTCTTCTTGAGCAATTTCTTTAGCATCGGTAATATACGTAAAATCATCAATCCTAAACCCAAATATAGGAAGTTTGCCGTGCATCACATTAATGGGGATAACCTTTTTGTTTCCTATTTCAAAAGGAGCTTCTCCATTTATTACAAAGGGTTCTACCTCAGGGGCGCCAGGATAGCGATTTTCTTTTTCAAAAATATAATCGAATCTTTTTTCTAGCGAAGCCAATACCCTTTTGTGCAAATATATGGGCAATTTCATTTCCTGTTTATGACAAAATGGACGAATATCGTCCAACCCCGCCGTATGATCAGCATGTTCGTGAGTAAACAATATTCCGTCCAATTGGCTACAACCACTTCGGAGTACTTGTTGCCTAAAATCAGGGCCGCAATCTATTATATAAGAACTATTGTTCCACCTTACCCAAACCGAAACCCTAAGCCTTTTGTCCTTTGGGTCATTGCTCAAACAAACTGGATGTGTACTGCCTATAATTGGTATCCCCTGTGAAGTACCTGTACCTAAAAATGTAATTTTCAATTGTTGTAATTTTTTTCAACTTTTTTATCTTCCTCTTTTACTTTGATATTCAGCCGTTCCGCCTCCTTGTGAATTAAATGTGTAATGGTTTGTGCCATACTTCGGTATTCCGCTTTGGCTATCTTATTGAGCAAGGCGTGAGTCTCTTCTGTTACCAAAATGGTTAGTTTCTTGTCTTTTTTCATTTTTTAAAATTATTTAAAATCGTTGCATAAAATCTTCAATCATTGATAATTCTCTTTTTAGTATAAATTTTATAGCGTTGAACTATCACAAAGATAACTTAAATTTGTATTTTTGCAAAAATATTTTTATTTAATCATACTATGTTGCAAGAAGAACAAATTATTTTGAAAGGAGATCGAGTAATTGAAACCATTCCTTCTTTGGAAGATAAAGCACTACGCATTAACTTAAATAACGATATTTATGGTTCTTTTGCTGAAATTGGAGCTGGACAAGAAACTGTAAGACACTTCTTTAGAGCTGGAGGCTCGGCCAGAACCATTGCAAAGGCGATGTCTGCTTATGACAAATCTTTTAGTGATGCCATCTATGGAGTAGAAGACGACGGGCGATATGTAACCGAATCAAGACTCAAAAAAATGCTCCAGCACGAAATCGAATTGGTCGAAGAACGTATTCCTAGAGACAAAAATCCCAACAAACTTTTCTTTAGCTATGCCAACACTGTGGCTACTATCGATTTTGCCAAACAATTCAAAGGTCATGGCTGGGTCGGAATCCGTTATCAGATAGAACCTGAACAAGATTACAATGAAATTATTCTGCATATCCGATTCCGTGAAAACGATGTTAATCTGCAACAAGAAACACTTGGAATACTTGGGGTTAATCTTATTTATGGAGCTTTTTACAAATACAACAACCCTAAAAAGCTACTGAAATACTTGTACGACCACCTCGACAAAGACCGTTTGGAGATTGACACCATCAACTTTTCGGGTCCTTTATTCAAAGATGTAGACAACCGATTAATGAGTCTGCAACTGGTCAGAAATGGCATGACAGAGGCCGTTATGTTTAATCCTCAAGCTCAAAACATTCTTCCAGCCAATGTACTCTATCGAAAAAATATATTGGCTCTTCGAGGTAGCTTTAGGCCTGTTACAAAGGTTAATATGGATATGTTTGAGAAGTCCTACGAGATGTTCATTCGAGAAAATAAAGTGAGTAAAGAAAACACCATTGTAGTATTTGAAATTACGCTCTCTAACCTGCGTTCGGAAGGAGAAATTGACGAGAAAGACTTTCTTGACCGTGCTGATTTGCTGTGTTCTTTGGGGCAGAATGTAATGATTTCAAATTTTCAAGAGTATTACAGGGTGGTTGAATACTTTTCAGAATATACCAAAGAACGTATGGGGATAGCTATGGGAGTTCCGAACCTGATAGATGTTTTTGACGAAAAATACTACAGACACCTTTCGGGGGGGATTTTGGAGGCTTTTGGGAAGTTATTTTTTAGAGACCTCAAAGTATTCCTATACCCTATGCTCAGCGAAGAGGGAGAAGTAATTGATTCTGAAAATCTCAAAGTACACCCCAGAATGAAGGAATTATATAAATTCTTTAAATTTAACGGCAAAGTGATTGATATTAAAAATTTTGATAAAAACAATCTGAACATCTTCTCTAGAAAAGTACTCAAAATGATTGTTAATAAAGAAGAGGGTTGGGAAGAAATGCTGCCTAAAGGTATTGCACAGATGATTATTGACAACAACCATTTTGATTATTCCAAATAACCCCATAAAACAAACTAAACCAAACAATTATGGACTCAAATATTTTATATCATTCTCTTTACAATGATTTAAAACTTCGCCAAGATGGTACAAACGCTATACAAATGCAAAAGTATATGCGTAATCTATTTCCTTTTTTTGGAATAAAGGCTACACAAAGGCGAGAGATTAGTTATACCTATTTGAGAGAACTTAAAAAAGAGAAAACTATCAATTGGGATTTTGTCTTTACTTGTTGGGCGGCTTCGGAACGCGAATTACAATATATTGCACTGGATTATTTGAAAGAAAATAAGAAAAAACTAACGGATTTGGATATACCTAATTTGGAGCAACTTATAAGAAATAAATCTTGGTGGGATAGTATCGACTATCTTGATAGAATAATTGGAAATATTGCCCTTAGACACCCACATCTAAATCAAATGCTTTTGGAGTGGAGTCTGCATCCAAATTTTTGGTACAGACGTATAGCCATTGACCATCAACTTGATAGAAAAGAAAATACCAATACCGAATTGCTTCAGGAAATTATTTTGAACAACCTAAATCAAAAAGAATTTTTTATCAACAAGGCAATCGGTTGGTCTCTTAGGGCTTATAGCAAAACCAACCCTAAATGGGTAGCTGATTTTATCGAAAAACACCAAGATTCCCTTTCAAGATTAAGCATCTCTGAAGGCTCTAAATATATTAAACATCTTTCCGAAAATTAACTACTTCTGTAATATGTTTATCTAAAAACTATCTTTTTACTCTCCTTTAGTGATTACAGCGTTTTCGATGTGATAAATCCAATCCTCCACATCAGTTTCGTTGTATCTAAAAATTCCTTCGAGGGTTACATACTGATCAGTTTTGAGTCGTTTTTTTAAATTTTTAAACTTAATCCCCATTATGGTTTCTGGGCCTGCTTGTCCACAGAAAAAACAAGACGCAAACACATTTTTACTCAAAGCGTACGAACTCTCATCAATCGGAATAATAAATCCGCTTATGGTTATCTTCTTCCCTTTTTTATCTTTAAGTTCCTTATTTACAATAGGAAACATCACCCCCTCGGGATAATCTTGATGTGGCTTTTTTTCATATTTGATTTTCCCCAAAAGTCCCCAAGTTATAGGGTCTGCAGCCTGAAGCTCGTACCCTTCTGGTATCACGAGTTCATATTCTTCTTTTTTATTATGTATCTCTATGTTGTGGTATTGCTGTTGCTCAAAATCGTCTTGTTGATTATCATAATAATTGACCGCTAACAATTCGTTTTTATCCTCAACCACTGGAACTGCCGAATTATCAACCTCAACCGTCTTTTTAGAAGGTTTAAAATTCAATTCCAAAACGATCAAAATTGCAAATATTACAACAAACAATATATATATTTTTTTCATAACTCTATTGAGTATCATTAAAAGGTTAATACAAAATCTATCTCAACTTTTTGAAAACAAACAGGAATTACAATTTTTGTGATGCAGAAACCTCAAAAATTAAAACCTCGTTTGTAATATTGGACAAAGATACAATAGAAACGGAAATTATCCCACATTTAGTTAAAAGAAAAAAAGGATTTTAAGCAAATCAGCTGTTAAGCTATTTTTTGTGTATAACGGACAAAATTAGGTTATTTTTATTTTTAGAAATCATTTTCTTACATAAAAAAATAACCCACTAATAGATAGTGAGTTATTTCCAAAAAAGTGATCGCGAAAGGATTCGAACCTTTGACCGTCTGCTTAGAAGGCAGATGCTCTATCCAGCTGAGCTACGCGACCCTTGACATTTTGTGTCGGGATGGCAGGATTCGAACCTGCGACCTTCTGGTCCCAAACCAGACGCGATAACCGGGCTACGCTACATCCCGAAGAATACCATTTAAAATGCGGAGAGACAGGGACTCGAACCCTGGCGACCATTACTGGTCGACAGATTAGCAATCTGCTCCGTTACCACTCCGGCACCTCTCCTTAACCATTAAACCTTATAAAAAGAACTTTGTTTTTCTTTGCGATTGCAAATGTACGAACTTTTTTATTATTCACAAAAAAAATAACATCTTTTTTCCAAAAAATATCTACCTCAACAAGTATTTAACTTCCAAATCACTATAAAACAAACATTTACATTTCAATAAAAATTATAACGTAACCCCAAACATAACCCCGTGTCCTAAAAATTGTGTTCCATTGTATGTTCTAAGATAATCTATTCTTAAAAATCTGTAGATTCCGTATCCTATATTATCTAATCCGATTGAAAATTCTTGATAGGGTTTGATATTAGGTGTTGATAACAAATGGTATCCAGCCACCAAGTTCCACTTGAGTTTGTTAAACAATGGTATTCTGTTGGTCAAATATCCGTCTAGATGATATTCGGCGTGTAATTCTACAAACGAATCATTAGTACTTCTATCATAATACGGCAACAGATGATAACTGTCCAATATCCAACGCTCTTGATTATAATGGGTTTGATTACCGTTAAAATGCTTGTAATCCAGAAATAACACATTCTGATTATTAAAAAATTTACCCAGTGTAACTGTCGTTCCTAATGTGCCTTTGTTTGTAAAATTTTTGATATACTTACTCTTAACTTCCAAATAATCATAATTTGTTGATGAACTCGTAGCAATCCCTTTTTGATACAAAAGCCTCAGACTGGGGTATTTTTTCGAATCTTCATAGATTCTTTCATTAGGTATTGAGGTATATTCTCGACTAAAATTAAAATCCAAAATGATATTCGTTTTGAAAATACTATTTTCCGAAAAGGCTAATTCATCATCATTTTTATTTAACGGATTATTTGAAATATATGATTTATTTTTTGAAAAAAAACTATAATCGGTATTGTTTTGCAGTGCCTTTCTATTGGCATATTCCAAATCGGCTTGTAATTTGACCTCCGTGATGAGTTGTTGTTGATACGCCAATTTGACAAATTCTTTGTTGTACAACTTCATATAGTTGTCCTTAAAGAAAAGCGTACTTATGGTGTTCACAAAAGGAGAAATAGGCTCATTATCATTATATTGCTCTACTATACTTCCGCCCGATAATGATATATTTGAATAATTAATTTTATTAAACCTATAATTTATCTTTGCCCACGTACGCAATTTATTTTCGGCAAATCCATAATTAAACGTTACATCTGTGGTAAACAAATTTCCTTTTTCTTTGTTAGATTTGCTATACCCTACATTTGTTCCATAATTCCAGCCCTGAACCGTATTAAATGATACTAACGATGCAATTCCACTGTACCATATCCGATAGCCCTTATAAGTATTGTTGTACGAATAACCCAACAATGGAGATGTAATCTTGAATTTATTGTTCACTTTATCTATCGAATCTTTATACACTTTTGATTCTTTGATGGCACTAATACTGTCCTTTTTGATATAATCTGTTACCTCTTCTGGAGTGAGCGGAATGGGTCTGTTGGCCGACCAATATTGTTCATCTTTTTTGTTAGCATCTTTATCGAACGAACGCCGTTCGGCCGAAAATGTATTTTTTTGAAAAACATCTACAAATTGATAGTTGGAAAACACATAGCTAAATGTTCCCACAAATTTAATATTAAATATAGTTCCTTTTAGGTCAAAAATTTGAGATGTTTTTACCCTGCGATTGTCTTGTTTGTTGTATTCAAATTGTTGAATCAGGTTTAGATTTTCAAAAAACTCTTGATTCATACGATACCCCTTGATATTCAAATCCACAGCATATATAGCGTACTGATCCTCTACTATGTAAATCGTTCCCTCAAATACAGGGTCAAAATTTCTTTTAGGCTTGACATCAATACGATAAACTATATTCTGAAACTGATCGTAAAAAAAGTCTACCAGATTGTATTTATAATAATTAAAGGCGTTATCTGCTATGGGAGAAATGATATGATTGCCCAAATTGACATGATTTTTGTACAAATCGACATCTGTATCTTCGGCTGTATTAAAACTAAAACCATTCGAATTACCGCTTATTTTTGAGGCTATAATATGCTCTTTGAGCTTGTTGGGCTTCTGAACTGTAATCTTCGAGACGGTTTCAGACAGATATATAATTCCATTGCCTAACGAATCTAAATTATCGGATTGTACCTTCATTCCGAGTATTCTTTTGGGTACATCTTCTAATTTTATAAATCCTTTTGAATAAAAGTCCGCCGTATACTTATCCTCTTTGCTTGAATTTATTTTTTTGTTTTTGATGGCTTCTCTTACAATTCTGTTAGCTGGGTTTTCCGAACTTGAAATTTCAACTTGTTCTATCTGATAGGTTTCTTCTTCCAACTGAATATCCAAAATGTAAGGTTGTTTGTTTACCTCCACGTATTGGAATTGGGTTTTATAACCTAACATCTTAAATATCAACATATAACCGCCCTCTTTTTTAATATCGACCAAATATTCTCCATTAGCGTTTGAAGTGGTATTTTGGTAACTTCCGTCTATCGATACATTTACGTGAGCTATCGGAGTGTTATATTTGTCTGTAATTTTTCCTTTTATTTGTGCATTAATTATAATTTGAAATCCTATAAAAAACAATATTATTAAATTTCTTAAACTCATTTTACAATACAATTTATTACACTTTAATTCTAACATTTTTTATTTATACAAAAGATATTTAACTCTTCTCTTTTTAAAATCCTCCAAATCGGTTTGCCACGTCTTTCGGATTTCTTCCTGACTCATTCCTTGCTCTATCTGTTTACGCAAGGTTTTATTTCCAGATAATTTATCAAAAAAGTTATTAAAAAATTTTGATTTATCAGAAGTATTTTGGTAGGCATCTATCAACCATTTTAACTCTAACTTATTTACTTTTGGGTGTTTAACCAAATTTCTCCCTTTACATTCCTTGCCGTTATACATCGGATTTTTGGCTCCTTGATTGGGTTTGGGAGTGAATTTAAAATCCATATTTTCCAAAAATGGCGACCCAAATATTTGAAATTGCATATCCGTTCCTCTTCCAACGCTTACATTAGTTCCTTCAAAAAAACAAAGGCTTGCGTACAAATTTATAGACTGCTCATTTGGCAAATTCGGAGAAGGAGGAATGGGTATATTATAGATTGAACTACGAGAATAATTATCACAAGTAACAATTTGTAGTTTGCATTGCACCCCATCTTTAAGCCATTTTTCGCCATTAATCATCTGGGCATATTCGGCTATGGTCATTCCGTGTAAAATTGGCACTGGATGCATACCCACAAAACTCTGTAAATCAACATCTAATACAGGGCCATCTACGATTTGTATATTCGGATTAGGTCTGTCCAAAATAACGAGTGGGATATTTTGCTCAGCACACGCCTCCATCAAATAATGCAACGATGAAATATACGTATAGAATCGCACTCCTACATCCTGAAGGTCAAACACCATAATATCAATGCCTTCCAAATGTTCCTTTGTAGGCTTCTTGTTATTGGCATAAAGCGATATAATGGGAAGTCCTGTTTGGGCATCTTTACCGTCTTTTATCCATTCTCCTGCATCTGCCGTGCCTCTGAAGCCGTGTTCGGGGGCGTATATTTTTTGTAAATCAACATTTCTGCTCAACAAAAAATCTACCAGATGAATTTGCTCCGACTGATTGATTTCAACCACACCTGTCTGATTGGTTAATAAACCTACTTTCTTGTTTTTTAACAATGGTAAATATACATCTACCCTGTTGGCAGCAGGAATAACCACATCATTTTCAACAAGATGCACTTCCTTATTTATAATTTGATGATTTGCTACATATTGATTCGCCTTTTGTGAATTGCACGAATTTAACCCTATAAAACTCAATAACAAAAAACCACAATATTTAAACCTGTTATTCATCTTTTTTACTTTTAATATTTACAAACTAACCCTCATTTTTATATCTGTATCAGATATATACTTTGTACTTATGTCGTTCTTAATTTTACTACATCAACGCACAAATATAATTCTTTCTGATATATTTTTCTTTCCGAAAAAAATACATTTTTTAGTCCCATAACTTCTTACTCTACTGCCACAGCCATTGAAATCACACTTATTTTGATGTTTTTAATCTTTTTTAAAGCCATAATACTTTGCTCTATGGTAGCTCCTGTAGTGATAACATCATCAATAAGTAAAACGTGTTTTCCTTCCAATAACAATTCATTTTGAACAACATACATTTCTCTTTGCATTTTGGTTCTGAGCAACAGTGTTTTTTTGGTTTGCGATTTGGAATACACTTTTCTATACAATACATTTTCCTCTACTGGTATCTGTAAAAGTATTGCCAACCTATGAGCAAAAGTACTAATCTGATTGTAACCTCGTTCATATTTTCGTCTTTTATGCAAAGGCATTGGAATTATACAATCAACATCTGGATAATACGCTGCTATAGTATCCGAAAACCAATCTGCCAAGAAAGTGCCTATTTCCTGATGACCTCTATACTTCAGATTATGAATCATCTGTTGTACTATTCCTCCGTGTTCAAAATACAACAAACTCATCATTCGTTCTACAGGCACACGTCCTCTCATTCGCCTATACAACTGATTATCAACCGACAAATGATGATTCGTATAGGCTATTTCGTGTATACATTTGGCACACAATATACGTTCGTGTTTTTTTAAGGTTTGATTACAACCATTACAAACCTTCGGATAAAAAAGGTTAAACAAATCATTTAATATCCTGATTAACATCTTTTACATTTAGTTGAAGTGTAATTGTATTATTCCAAATATTCTCCCCTATGGTATACGCCATCGCAAAACTATCAAGTTCAAAAACCGCTTCCTTGTGTATCATATTAAAACCTATCGCCTTGATTACCTCCGAATCGGCTTGTTTAACTTCTATTCTCAGATGATTTTTGTCTTTTCCTATTTTAGAATAAGATGCCGAAACGGCTTTAGTCAAAAATACTGGCGACATATTCTGAGGGCCATGAGGCTCAAACCGTTTGAGTAACCTTACAAACTTTGGGTCAATATCTTTAAAGTCTATGATTGCGTCTATTGTGAGCTGGGGCATTCGCGATTCTTCCGAAATGGTCATCCGAACTACTTGCTCAAATTTATCCTTAAACGCCACAAATTTATCTTCGGATATAGTAAGTCCTGCGGCAAATTTATGTCCTCCAAATTGTTCAATATATTCCGAGCAACTTTCCAAAGCCTGATGAATATCGAAGCCCTTGACCGAACGTGCAGATGCTACCAGTTTACCATTACTTTTAGTAAATACGATGGTGGGTCTGTAATAGGTTTCGATAAGCCTTGATGCTACAATTCCTATTACTCCTTTGTGCCAATTTTCAGAAAAAACTACTGTTGTATAAAGCTGTTGTTCTTCATTGGATTGGATTTGCTCCAATGCCTCTTGGGTTATTTGCTCATCTAATTCACGCCTATCCTGATTGTATTGCTCCATGTTGAAAGCTAATTCAGAGGCTTTCTGCGAATCTTGCTCGACTAATAATTTCACTACTTTACTGGCGTGGTCTATTCTACCAGCAGCATTTATTCGAGGAGCTATTCCAAATACAATATCGTGTATACTAATCTCTTTTTTTCCCAATATTTTCAAAAGAGCTTTCACACCTACCCTAGGATTTTGATTGAGTACCATAAGTCCAAATTTTGCCAATACCCTGTTTTCTTGTGTAATAGGCACTATATCGGCTGCTATAGCTATGGCTACCAAATCTAAATATGGGACAAGTGTTGATAATGACTCTCCTCTATGTTGAGCGATGGCTTGTATCATTTTAAAACCTATACCACAGCCACATAACTCCTTGTAGGGATAATCACAATCTTCTCTTTTTGGGTCTAAAACCGCTACCGCATCAGGTATAATATTGCCTGGCAGGTGATGATCGCCTATAACAAAATCAATCCCTTTGGCTTTGGCATATTCTATTTTTTGATGTTCTTTAATCCCACAATCCAAGGCTATGATTAATGTAAAATTATTATCATAAGCATAATCGATGCCTTGTTTTGAAATCCCATACCCTTCTGTGTATCTATCTGGTATATATATATTTAGATTTGTATAAAAGGTTTTTAAATAGGAATACATCAATGCTACAGCTGTAGTTCCATCTACATCGTAATCTCCGTAAATTAAGATATTTTCCTGATTCTGAACAGCACGTTCAATACGCTGCACTGCCTTACCCATATCCTTCATCAAGAAGGGATTGTTCAAATCCTCTAGCGTAGGTTTGAAAAATTGTCTTGCCTTTTCAAAAGTATCAACACCCCTGTCTACCAAAATTTCGACAAGTTTTTTATTGATTCCTAATTCTACAGACAAACTATCCACCAATAGCTCATTTTCTACTGTTTTGGTCTTCCAATACATTTGACAATTACTGATTACGACCTATTTTTTTCTCTAATTCTTTCTGAAATTCTTCCAGTACTGGATTCACGGTGCTTTCTGGCAAATCAGCAATGCGAATATACATCAAACCATCTACCGCATTATTAAACAGCGGATCTACATTAAAGGCGATTACTTTTGCATTCTGTTTGATATACTTTTTAATCAACACAGGCAAACGCAAATTCTCAGGCTCTATCTCGTCTATTATCTTATCAAATTTATTCAAATCGGACTTGGTTTCGTTGAATACAAAGTCCTTATCTGCATCTTTGAGTTTTACCTTGTATTCTTTTTTAGGATGCACATACTGAGCCACATAAGGATCGTAATAATGTGATTTCATAAACTCAATCATCAACGATTTGGAAAACTCCGAAAACTGATCGCTAATACTCACACCTCCTATCAAATATTTATGCTCTGGATAACGCAGGGTGGTATGTACAATTCCTTTCCACAACAAAAACAACGGCATAGGCTTTTGTTGGTATTCACCTATAATAAATGCACGACCCATTTCTATTGATTTGTGCATCATATCGTGCGATTCTGGCTCAAATTTGAACAATTCTTGCAAATAAAATCCCTCTATACCATATTTAGGAAATATTTCCATTCCCAATCCCATACGATATGCCCCCGCTATTTTTTGAGTATCTTCGTCCCAAAGAAACATGTGATTGTAATACTGGTCGTACTTATCGATATCAATTGACTGATTAGTTCCCTCGCCTACTTCACGGAAAGTTATTTCGCGCAACCTCCCTATTTCGTACAGAATATTTGGAATTTTTTCGGCATTCACAAAAAACACCTCATAGTTTTTACTCTGCAACAAACGATAATTCCCCTCAGTTCGCAATTGCCTAATCTCTTCCACTATCATATCCTGATTGGCAGGTTTTACGATTTCTTTTGGTGTCTCTGTTTGTCGATTTATCAGACTACGGTTGTTATTTTTGGATTTTGCATTTTCAAACACGTTGGATAACATATACGTTTTCTTACGTAAAAAATCCGAAAATTCACCCAAATTCTCATATTCGTTTTGTTCTGCTACACTTATGGGCTTTCCTATTCTGATTTTTATGACTTTACTTTTTTGTGAAAAAATCTCGGAAGGCAACTTGGCTGTACGCAAGGTAGGGTTTAATTTGGACAGAAAATAAAACAAATTGCTGTTTTTGGCATGAAAATAAATAGGCACTACTGGTACTTGGGCTTTTCTGATAATCTTTATAGCCACCTCTTCCCAAGGCTTGTCTACATATTGTTCGTCTTCCTTAATTGTGGAAACTTCTCCTGCAGGAAAAATCCCCAATGGTTTTTCGTCTCTCAAATGCAAGAGTGCATCTTTGATACCTGTAACGCTTGATTTTTTGTCTTTATGATCCTCAAACGGATTTACGGGCATAATATATGGTTTAAGAGGCTCTACCCTGTGCAAGATAAAATTCGCGATAACCTTATAATCCGAATTCTTTTCTAGCATCAACTTCAAAAGCAACACCCCATCTATAGCTCCCAAAGGATGGTTTGATATGGTAATATACGCCCCTGATTTGGGTAGGCGTTTGAGGTCTTCTTCAGGAATTTCAAACTTTACGCCTACTTCATTAAGTAACACATCTATAAATTCGCGTCCTTGTAAATGCTTGTATTTATTGTAAATTTTATTGAGCGAAGATATGCGTAACAACTTGATGAGCGACCAACTTAAGCCATCTCCCAACATTCCATATTTATCTAACTTAAGTACTTTTGATATTTCTTTTACCTTTACAAGTCCCATTTACCTGCACAAATTTTATGTATTATTTGACAAATGTACTAAATAAAATTGCAATTCGATAACTTTTTCCGACTGCATAGCCTTTTTTGTGATAAAAAATCGGCTCAAAAAAGTTCTTGACAACAATTTTTACTTAAAAATATCTTCTAAAACAAGAAATACGTTTCAGCTAACAGCATCTATTTTAATAATTTACGAGCTCGTTCCAAATCCTCCAGGGTATCTATACCAATCCCTACATGAGTGGTTTCTATCATTCGGATTCTACGTCCGTTTTCCAAATAGCGTAGTTGTTCCAACTTTTCGGCTAACTCAAGTGGAGAAACTTCCAAACCATAAAATTCCATTAGTGCTTCTTTTCTAAAGGCATAAACGCCTATGTGTTGATAATACCGAACATCTGTATTTTGTTCTCTTTTGTAAGGAATTACCGACCTTGAAAAATACAGTGCATATCCCATTTTGTCCACAATCACTTTGACATTGTTCGGATTTTCGATGTCTTTCTGCTCTTTGATTTCTCTCATAATTGAAGCCAAATCTATCTTTTTATCAACATCTTGTCTAAACAAATCATTTATTTTTTTCAACGAATCCTTGTCTATCAAAGGTTCATCTCCCTGAATGTTTACTACTATATCTACGTCCATATTTTGGACTGCCTCAGCTATCCTGTCGCTTCCCGATTCGTGCTGTTTTACGCTCATTATAACCTTTCCTCCAACTGAAGCTATCTCTGTGGCTATTATGTCCGAATCAGTTACGACAAAAACCTCATCAAACAACGCCGTTTTTTTCGCATTTTCGTAAGTGTGTCTTATTACGGTTTTACCATTAAGGTCTTGCATTAATTTGGCAGGAAAACGAGTTGAATTGTATCTGGCAGGAATTACGGCTATTATTTTCATATAATTATTTTTTCAAACCTACAAAATTAAACAATTTAGAACCAAAATCCGATATTAACCCACCAAAAGTTTTGTTTTATCTCGGGCGACCACGAATATTTAATTTCAATAGGACCTATAATGGTTTCTAATCCATACCCAAAAGCATAACCTGTATAGCTCGGTTTGTTAATCCACTTTTGGGTACTTTCCAATAAATTTTCACCAATATTAGCCATATTAAAATAGATATTCAGATGATTTTTTTTATAAAACTCGTAATCTATACCCAAATTAGATTTAACATAACTATCGCCTGTAAGGCTCAGAAAATCATATCCGTAAAAATGTTTGACATGAAATCCTTCTTTAAATCCATAACCTCCAAACACAAAATCCAGTATTCCATCACTATTACCTATTGTAAAACCCAATTGCGTATCTATATTGAACGACAATTTATTAAAAAAGGTATGTGCCAACCCTAAGTTTCCGTACACCATCGAATACGAAGGCGTGTCATTCCCCAAGGCGTTAGCTTTTAAAATCCATTTAAAATTTCCTTCAAAATAATATCCCTTTTTGGGAAAATATTTTTTGTCATAAGTATCCAAAATTGTATATCCGTACAAACTCAAAAAGTTGGACGATTTATATATATTATCAAGGCGTTGTCCGTTGATTATAATTGTTTTGGTATCAAAATTCAGTAATTTGTGTTCCGCACCCACCCCTGCATAAAGCATGTCTTTGAACATCGTCTGGAAATAAACTTTATTGGTCAAATCGGACAAACTTACATTTACACTCGGAAGCTCTAATCCATTGAATGTATATTTTGTCAAATTGGCTGGGGTATCAACACGAAATTGATTCAGTGAAGAGTTTACTCCAAAACTCCAATAAAAGCCGTTATCTATATAATAATCAAAAGTATACCTAAAATTATCGCCCAATACAATCCCTACCTTAAGTACATCATTCTGAACCAAAAACTTTTTATTAATGTATTTGAGCAACAAACCACTGCGGTAAAGATTATTGTAATGCAATCCTACTGCAAAATAGTTTTTGATCTCATTATCTTTAAGATTCAAAACCAACTTCTCTTGTTGGTTATCCATCTTTTCAAAATGATAATTGATATTTTTGAAATTGTATGTCGCATTCAACCTTTTGAAGCCTTCATCGAACTTAACTGGTTGTATTTCATTGGTTGTAAAGGCCAATTTACCCAATACATACGCTCTGGAATAATTGGCTGTACCTATTACATCGATATGGTCTGCCCGAATATAATCTATAGGTTTTGGACTCCTTGACTTGGGTTTGTTTATCTGTTTTGAAGCTATTTCTTTAAAAATATGACGTTTAGCATCTGCCGCATCTTCACCTACTTTAATAATTTTTTCACCATCTCTAAACGAGATAACATTGAATTTTGATATATCGGGTCTGAGATAAATATCGGTATATTCAGCTTTGTGCTTCATGGCATCTAGCATCTGAAAATTAATTATCTGCCTCAATAGTTTATCTGCCGAAAACAATTCGTTATGTTCCAATAGTCTTGATTGCACATCGACTCCTACAATTACATCTAGCCCTTTATCTTGGAGTTTGTCTATGGGATAATTATTGACCACACCGCCATCAATCAGATACTGTTCGCCTATTTTGATTGGGTTAAAAAGTGTAGGCAAGGTAGCACTAGCCATTATGGCATCTACCAAATTTCCGTTATTTAACATCACTTCTTTACCTGTTTCTACATCGGTAGCCATACAAACAAAAGGGATATGTAATTGAGAAAAATCGTTGGTAAATCTGGCTTCGTATAACAATTCGTTGAGCAAATTATATACATTCTGCCCTTTGGAAAGTGCCACAGGAAGGCTTATTTTAGCCTTTTGAATAGGAAAGGTAAAGGCAAATTTTTCACTATTATTTTTTTCATAATACGATTTGACGTGTCTGGGCAAATTATCTTGTACCAATTCATCAAAATCAATTGTTCGGAATATGGAATCTAATTGAGTGGCACTATAACCATAGGCATACAATCCTCCGACAATAGCTCCCATACTGGTACCTGCAATATAATCTATTCTTACGCCTTCTTCTTCCAGAACCTTAAGTACTCCAATATGTGCCAAGCCCTTAGCCCCACCGCCACTGAGTACAAGCCCTACCCTTAAATCATCTTTAGTAGGCAACGAAAGAACGGTATCTTGAGCATAAACACCAATGGCTAGCCACATCAAAAGGGGCAAAATATAAATTCTCCAAAACCTTACCATACTCAAATAAAACATACAAACAAAAAACCCGAAAACATCGGGTTTTTCAATCACAATTATTGCTCGTTTTCTTTTATGGTCTCTTTTATTTTCTCTTCCAACTCTTCAGCCAACTCAGGGTTGTCTTTAATTACATTCTTCACGGCATCTCTACCTTGTCCTAATTTGGTATCTTGATAGCTGAACCACGAACCGCTTTTCTTAATCACATCAAACTCCACGCCCAAGTCCAAAATTTCGCCTGTTTTGGAAATTCCCTCTCCATACATAATGTCGAACTCTGCTGTACGGAACGGAGGTGCAACTTTATTTTTGGTAATTTTGACTTTGGTTCTATTTCCTATGATGTGTTCCCCATCTTTAATACTTGTCGATTTTCGAATATCAACGCGTACAGATGCGTAAAACTTCAGAGCATTACCTCCTGTTGTAGTTTCTGGAGATCCAAACATTACCCCTATTTTATCTCTAAGCTGGTTGATAAAAAACACGGTACAATTGGTTTTGCTGATTGCTCCTGTTAGTTTTCTCAATGCTTGAGACATCAATCGAGCATGAAGTCCCATTTTAGAATCGCCCATATCACCCTCTATTTCGCTTTTTGGTGTAAGTGCTGCTACTGAATCGACCACAATCAAGTCCACTGCACCCGAACGAATCAAACTTTCGGCTATTTCCAAAGCCTGTTCCCCATTATCAGGTTGAGAAATAATCAATTCAGTGATGTCTACACCCAATTTTTCGGCATAATTTCTATCAAAAGCGTGTTCTGCATCAATAAATGCTGCTATACCTCCTGCCTTTTGTGCCTCTGCTATTACGTGAAGTGTAAGGGTTGTCTTACCTGATGATTCTGGTCCATATATTTCGATAATACGTCCTTTCGGAAAACCATTCACGCCTAAAGCCAAGTCTATCCCCAACGAACCCGAAGAGATTGTTTCTACCTCATCTACAGCTCTATCGCCAAGTTTCATTACAGTACCCTTACCATAGGTTTTGTCTAACTTTTCTAACGTAGCCTGTAATGCTTTTAATTTTGATTCTTTTTCTGAACTCATTTTTATTATTTTTTCTGTGTAAAGATACTAATATTTCAAATTATTTATTGTGCATCGATGCAAATTTTTCTAACGTATACTGAATCAATCGATCTATAGAATTGTACGGATTTTGACTAAATGTGCCTTGAAATCTATTGGCTACAATCACATTTAACGATAAAGCCTTATGTCCCAAAAGTTTTGACAATCCGTAAATAGCCGATGTTTCCATTTCAAAATTTGTAATTTTATTCCCCTGATAATCAAACGAATTGAGCTTTTCGTTCAAACTGACATCATCAACCATAAGCCTAAGCACACGCCCTTGTGAACCGTAAAATCCTGGTGCTGTTGCTGTAATTCCCTCGAAAGTATCTTTTGTTGCAAAAGCATCAAACAAGGTTTCTGATGAAGCCACTGCTATAGGAATTCCTTTGTTGGAATTCCATTTAGCATGACTTACAAAGGCTTTTGACAAATCGTGATTAGTACACGAAGCTATATCCTGATACGCCCAAAGCATATTATCCAACCCCAATCCAAATTTACTAACCACAATGCTATCTACAGGAATATCTACTTGCAACGCCCCCGAAGTACCTACTCTCACAATATTAAGTGTTGTTAATTTCTCCTTTATGGTTCGATTCTGCAAATTGATATTAACCAAGGCATCTAACTCGTTAAGTACGATGTCTATATTATCAACACCTATACCTGTTGATACAACCGAAATAGGGGTGTTTTTATAAACTCCAGTATGCGTTTTAAACTCTCTTTTTTGGGTTTTGAAGATTATCACATCGAAGTATTTTGACACCCTGTCTACCCTATCTTGATCACCAACCAAGATAACATTCTGAGCCAAATGTTCTGGTTTAAGGTTAAGATGATAAACACTGCCATCAGGGTTTAATATCAATTCTGAATTTTTCATTTTTTTATATTTTAAAAAACGAATCAACAAACTCTACTCTATTAAACACCTGTAAGTCTTCAATACCTTCACCCACCCCAATATATTTGACTGGTATTTTGAATTGATCTGAAATTCCAATAACCACGCCTCCTTTGGCAGTTCCGTCCAATTTAGTAACAGCCAACGAGGTTACTTCTGTTGCAAGGGTAAATTGTTTGGCTTGTTCAAAAGCATTCTGCCCTGTAGAACCATCAAGTACCAAAAGCACATCGTGCGGAGCGTCAGACACAATTTTTTGCATAACCTTCTTAACCTTAGTAAGTTCGTTCATCAAATTGATTTTGTTGTGCAAACGACCCGCTGTATCTATAATGACCACATCTGCATTCTGTGCCATAGCCGATTGTAGGGTGTCAAAAGCTACCGATGCAGGATCACTTCCCATTTGTTGCTTTACAATAGGCACGTCTACTCTATCGGCCCATATTTGCAATTGATCTATAGCCGCCGCCCTAAAGGTATCTGCTGCTCCTAGTACCACCTTAAGTCCTTTTTTCTTAAACTGATAGGCTAACTTTCCTATGGTGGTTGTTTTACCAACACCATTAACTCCCACCACCATAAGCACGTAAGGTTTTTTATCAGATGGAATATTAAAATCCGACTCCTCATCGGCAGAACTTTCCAAAAGCAACCCTGCTATTTCCTCTCGAAGTATTTTGTTAAGTTCGTCTGTACCCAAATACTTATCCCTAGCTACACGAGCCTCAATGCGTTCAATAATACGCAAGGTCGTATCGACCCCCACATCAGACGAGACCAATACCTCTTCCAAATTATCCAACACCTCATCATCTACCTTTGACTTCCCTGCTATAGCTTTGGTGAGTTTTGAAAAAAAACTATCCTTTGACTTCTCTAACCCCTTATCTAAAGTTTCTTTCTTTTCTGAAGAAAATATTCTTTTAAAAAAATTCATATTACAAATTTGTCTTACCGACAAAAGTACAAAAATTTAAGTAAAAATAAAACTTATTTCACAAAAAAACCCAATCTGTTCAAGATTGGGTTTTATCGCACTAATAAAACTAAGATGATAGGTTTTATCGTAATCGATCTACAGATTTTACAAGCTCTTCGTCCTTTTTGATGGCTCTATTTGCCAGAACTAAACAAACTACCGACACAATCGGAAGAAAAAGCCCAATACCTTTCTCAGAGGAAGATTCCTCTCCAGATAAATTTAGCATTCGATACACGAATAATCCTAATAAAATTAAGTTTAATATCATATTCAGTCTGTTAAGTACAAACTGATTTTGTCTCTTTTTGTAAGAAAAAATAGAAATCAACGCCAAAAACAAACTCGCCCCAAACAACAGCAAATATTCTGGCTTGTGTGCAGCATATACATCTTGAGAAGCCTCCACGCCCTTAAATATAGGAAACAGCAAAGACGTCACTCCCGAGGTTACAACCACCAATGCCAAATACAAACTTTGAATCCGTTGAATCATACATTTTATTTTTTCGCTTGGCAAAATTAAACTTTATTTTTTAATAAAACAGCTTTTTGTAAATATTTTTTCGTAATATTGCACACCCATTTATTTTTGAATCATCACAAAAAATGTATTGAGATAATTTTGGTTTTAAAAGTACATCACTTCGTATTTTTAATCCTCATTTTAATAATCCTTAAACAAATTATATCAAATAATGTATCGTAAAGACGAATTATCGGAAATGAAGTTAATCGAACTTCAACACATTGCTAAAAATGCTAAGATTAAAAACCTTAAAAATCTTAAGAAAGAAGAACTCATTTTACAGATACTCGACATTCAGGCTGCCAATCCTGAAAAAATTTCAAAACCAACTGAGACTTCGACTCCAAAGGCAAAAAAGAACAACATAAAAAAAACTGCTCAAAAGCCTCAGAAAAAAGAAAACACCAAGAAAGAAGCGTCTGTTGATAACGAAAAATCAAACACCAAGGCTTCTGTAAGCACACCAGAAGAATCTAAGGTTCAGGTTGAGCAAGATGCTACTACCAAAAAAAATCCTACTGGCTCAAAAAATAGAAAAAGAATCAATGCTACCCAAAAAGTAGCTCCACAAGAACAAGTAGCTGTAGAAAACACTACCGAAACTGCTCCTCAGAATCAAACTTCTGTGGAAGAAAAAAAGGAAACAACCGAAAAGGTTATTGCTCCTAACAACCAAACGAAACAAAACAAAAACAACAATCAACCCAAAAACAACCACGACAACACCAACCAACCAAAAGAATCTGAATACGAATACGATGGCGTAATTGACACCGAAGGTGTATTGGAAATGATGCCTGACGGATACGGATTCTTACGCTCATCAGACTATAATTATTTGGCTTCGCCAGACGATATTTATCTGTCTGCATCGCAAATCAGGTTGTTTGGTCTAAAAACTGGAGATACCGTAAAAGGAGCTGTACGACCTCCAAAAGAAGGCGAAAAATTCTTCCCACTTGTGAAAGTTACAAAAATCAACGGACAAGACCCTCAGGTGGTACGCGACCGTATCTCTTTTGAGAATCTCACGCCTTTGTTTCCTGAAGAAAAGTTTAAACTTGCCGAAAAACACGCAACAATATCTACCCGTATCATTGATTTGTTTTCTCCTATCGGAAAAGGACAACGCGGGATGATAGTGGCACAACCCAAAACAGGTAAAACCATGCTTCTTAAGGACATAGCCAATTCGATAGCGGCAAATCATCCTGAGGTATACCTTATCGTGCTTCTGATAGACGAACGCCCTGAGGAAGTTACTGATATGCAACGCAGTGTACGTGCCGAGGTAATAGCCTCTACATTTGACGAACCTGCTGAAAGACACGTAAAGGTAGCTAATATTGTTCTTGAAAAAGCCAAAAGATTGGTAGAATGCGGACACGATGTGGTTATCCTTTTGGACTCTATCACTCGTTTGGCACGTGCCTACAACACGGTACAACCTGCCTCTGGTAAGGTATTATCGGGTGGGGTCGATGCCAATGCTCTACAAAAACCAAAACGCTTTTTTGGTGCAGCTCGAAACATCGAAAATGGAGGTTCGCTCAGTATTATTGCCACGGCTCTTACCGATACAGGCTCTAAAATGGACGATGTGATTTTTGAAGAATTTAAAGGAACTGGAAATATGGAATTGCAACTCGATAGAAAAATCGCCAACAAACGTATTTTCCCAGCCATAGACCTTACTTCCTCTAGTACGCGTCGTGATGATTTGCTTTTGTCCGAAAATACAGTACAACGTATGTGGATAATGCGTAATTTCCTAGCCGATATGAATCCTGTTGAAGCTATGGAAACCATTCATGGCAGAATCAAAAGAACCGAAAATAACGAAGAATTTTTAATTTCAATGAATGACTAAGTTTTTTTGTTATAATATATGTTGAAAACTTTCGTTATTAGAATCTGAAAAACTTTTTTTTCAGCATATATTTGCTCATTAATTTTTATATAAACTAAAATATTTAAAAAATATGCCTTTATTGTTTTTTTCTCTTCAGACCGATATTCCTGGTACAGAAATAACTGAAGTTATGAGTCAGCCACAATCTACTACTGCTCTTGAGTTTTTAATGAAAGGAGGAATATTTATTATCCCTATTTTAATTTTGTTATTTTATACAATCTACGTGATTATCGAACGATTTTTATTTATCCGAAAATCAACCAAATACAACGCTTCGCTAATCAATGACATACGCAACGAACTCAGCTCTGGCAAAATAGAATCAGCAAGAACCATTTGCTTTAAAGACAATTCAGCAACTGGCAATGTTTTGGCTAGTGGAATTGACGGAATTGGCAGACCTGTATCCGAAATCGAATCCAGAATGGAAAAGGCTACAAATATCGAAATTGGAGAAATGGAGAAAAAAATGGGACACCTCGGACTCATTGCTGGTATTGCCCCAACCTTAGGATTTATAGGTACTATATCTGGAGTAATCAAAATTTTCCACGATATTTCGGTATCGGAAGATATTAGTATCGGTAATATTTCGGGTGGTTTGTACGAAAAAATGATTAGTAGTGGAGCTGGATTGGTAGTAGGTGTTGTTGCCTACTCGGCATACCATCTGTTCAATGGCAGAATAGATTCGTTTGTACTAAATATTCAGAAACAAGTGCTTGAATTTCTAAACATAATCAACCAACCTAGTTATGCGTCTAAAAAGGAATAAACGATTTCATACCGAGGTAGCTACCTCGGCTATGAGCGACATTATGTTTTTCTTACTGTTGTTTTTTCTTATCATTTCTACTTTGGCAAATCCAAACGTGATCAAACTAGCTTTGCCAAAATCACAAGCCAACGATACAACCAACAAACAACACGTAAGCCTTTCGGTAACCCCTGACAAGCGGTATTTTATAGACAAACAAGAAGTAGCATTTGCTGACATTGAAGAAAAACTCAAAAACGAGGTTGATCCGAACCTGCAAACTGTGGTAATTCGTATACCTTACGACTTACAAGTTCAGGATTTGGTAGACTTACTACAAATAGGAGTACGACTCAATGTGAAATTTGTAATTGCTACTGACAAACAATAAATTTCTAATTTGGTATTATATTCTGAAAAGTGTTCAAAAAAAATTGAGCACTTTTTCTTTTAAAAAATTTATCTTTGTACTTCAATACCTATAAATATGCAAACCAGTATACGACTTGTTAATGTATCAAAAAAGTATAACAATACCGAAGATTTTGCAGTGAATAACATTAATATTGACATTTATTCTGGTGAAATCTTTGGCTTACTAGGTCCAAATGGAGCTGGTAAAACCACACTTATATCAATGATATGCGGACTAATAGAACCTAATCAGGGCGAAATACTAATCCAAAACTGGAATTACCACCAACACCGAAATACTATTTTGCAACATTGTGGCGTAGTTCCTCAAGAATACGCTCTGTACCCAAATCTGACCGCTCGAGAAAATTTGGTTTTCTTCGGAAGTATGTTCGGCATCAAGGGCAAAGAATTGAATCAAAGGCTTGATTACTACCTCAACAAACTCGGATTATCAAAATTCGCAAACCAAAAAATAGCATATTTTTCGGGAGGTATGAAACGCCGTGTGAATCTGATAGCCAGCATATTACATCAACCGCAGATTCTGTTTTTGGACGAGCCTACTGTAGGAGTCGATATTCAATCCAAAAACGCCATTATCAACTTATTGGAAGAGATTAACAAACAAGGTACTACCATCATTTACACCTCGCATCATCTGCTCGAAGCCCAGCTGCTTTGCAACAGAATTGCCATTATGGAAAATGGAAGCATATTTGCTTGTGATACTCCTAACAACCTGATTTGCAACACGCCAAACGCACGAAACTTAGAAGATGTTTTTATTTCATTAACAGGAAACGATTTTAGAGATGCTATATAAACTCAAACATGCAATCCAAAAAGAACTACTCCTACTATACAGAGATTGGGGCGGATTGCTTATTTTATTTATCATGCCACTAGTTCTGGTAATTACTGTTACACTTATTCAGGATAGCTCGTTCAAATCGATTCACACCAAAATCAAAATTGCAATACTCAATAATGACAATGATTATGTGTCCGAAAACATTATCAACGAGCTACAAACCGATTCTTCTTTTTCTATAATTACAGATATTAATGAGCAACCATTTACAGAGGAATCTATTCAAAATTTGGTTTTTGATGGCATTTTTCAAATAGGAATTATCATTCCTGAGCATTTAAGTTCGGAATTGAATCAAAAAGTAAACAATAATCTTGAGCAATTAATTGGTTCTTTTACCAACTACAATTCTGAAGACACATCTCCTAAAACAGAAATCACGCCCCAAAAAATAAAACTTTATTTTGACCCTGCTATACATCCTTCATATAAGAAAAATATACAAAACGCCATTAACCAACTTGTTAGCAAAGAAGAAAACAATGCCATTTACAAGGCATTTCAAGAACAATTTGAAGAAGAAGGAGGAGAGTTATTTGACCAAAATCAGTTTATCTATTTTGAAGAAATCACGCCTCAAAACATTGATTCCAAAGAATTTATACCCAACGCAGTTCAACACAATGTACCTGCTTGGACACTTTTTGCGATGTTTTTTATAGTAGTACCGCTTTCAATCAACATCATCAAAGAAAAAAATCAAGGAACTTACGTCCGACTACTTACCAGCCCAACACCTTATTGGATATTACTTACAGGCAAAATAATCACTTACCTGTTTATCAACATCTTACAATTCGCATTAATGTTGTGTATTGGTAAGTACCTCTTCCCTATTTTTGGATTGATAGCCCTCGAAATTCATAGTGTTGTAACATTATTGATTATTGCTTTGTGTTGCGGTTTGGCTGCTATTGGCTTTGGTATTGCCATTGGTACAGTAGCAAAAACACAAGAACAGTCTGCACCTTTTGGAGCAACATCTGTTATTATAATGGCGGCATTGGGTGGTATTTGGGTTCCTGTATTTGCTATGCCTGATTTTATGCACTATATTGCCAAAATATCGCCAATGAACTGGGGATTAGAGGCCTTTTACAATATCTTATTGCGAAATCAACCTTTAACCGATACGTTAATTTATCTAATTTTATTAATTGCATTTTTTATAAGTATGCTTTTATTTTCAATTATCTATGACAAAAAAAACAGAACCTTATAATCATAAATTGAGCCATATACATCATTTTGAAGTCAGGTTTAACGAAACCGACCCCTTGGGAATAGTGTGGCACGGCAATTATTATATTTATTTTGAACAAGGACGAGAGGCTTTTGGAAAAAAATACAACCTCACTTACCTAGAAATTCAAAAAAAAGGATTTGTAGTGCCTATTGTAAAATCTGAATGCGAGTACAAACACCCACTAAAATACGGCGACACAGCTACCATCGAAACCACATTTGTAGCTACTAATGCCGCCAAGCTAATTTATACATACAAAATATACAACCAAGACAAAACATTGATTTGCACTGGCAAAACCATACAGGTATTTTTGGATACCAACGGAAAACTTTGCCTATATAATCCTGATTTTTTTCAACAATGGAAAAACAAACATCTAATCTAAAACTATCTAATGTTCATTACTCATACTAACTGTATCACATCTATAGGCAATAATCTGACTGCTACTATCGAAAGTATCAAAAATGAAATTTCTGGTATCAGTCCTAGTAATAAATTTGCCCAATTAGGCACTATTTATACCAGCCAATTAGATGATTCACTACTACAAGACATCAATACACTATATTTCAGTAGATTAGAAAAATATTTAATTGAGGTGATAAAACCCTTAATCGACAAAAAGCCTATTTCTGAAAAATCCGTACTCATTATTTCTTCTACCAAAGGTAATATTTCCAACTTAACCAACACCCTTACAAATCCTTCGGAGGTTAATCTGGGAATGATGGCCAAACGAATCAACAAATACTTGGGCTTTAAAACCGAGCCTATAGTTGTGTCTAATGCCTGTGTATCTGGATTACAGGCAATATCCGTTGCCAAACGTATGCTCGAATTTGATTATTGTGATGAAGTATACATTATAGCTGGTGATGAGATCTCTGATTTTGGTCCTTTCAGGCTATGAGTGACCAACCATGCCGACCCTACGACATCGACCGAAATGGAATTAACCTTGGTGAGGCGGTTACTGCTATGAGAATTAGCAAATCTAAACAAGAGGCACTTGTAGAAATACTTGCCGATAGCACCATCAACGATGCCAATCATATATCAGGACCTTCACGTACAGGAGAAGGCTTATACAGAAGTATTTACAACATTCTGCAACAAACCAACATTGATAAATACGCCATTGATTTCATATCCTCGCATGGTACTGCCACTGTGTACAACGACCAAATGGAAGCTATTGCCTTTGATCGTCTTAAACTTAACCATATCCCTATATTTAGCCTTAAAGGGTATTTTGGGCATACACTCGGAGCGGCAGGATTACTCGAAACGATTATAAGTATTGAATGTATGAAACAACAAATAATTCCTCGTTCACTAGGCTTTCAAACATTGGGCGATTTTCCTTTTATCAATGTAACTACAAACACTATAAAAAAACAATCAAATGTATTTATGAAAACGGCCTCTGGATTTGGAGGTACTAATGCAGCCATTTTATTCAAAAACATTATCTAAATGCAAAACTCCAACTACATACAATCCTATTTAAGCATTACTAAAGGAGAGCTAAAACTTAACAACAGCCCTACTATACACGCTAACAATAAAGATTTTAAAGACTTTAGTAAAAAAATTTACACGACCTTTAATATCAGTTATCCTAAATTTTTCAAAATGGATAACCTTAGCAAATTGGCTTTTCTGGGGGCTTACATCTTACTCGAAAAACACAAGCTGAGCAACACCAATACAGCTCTGGTTTTTGCCAATAAATCGTCCTCTTTGGACACCGATATTAAACATCAACAGTCTATATCTGATACGGATAATTATTTTCCAAGTCCTGCAATTTTTGTTTACACCCTACCCAATATTTGCCTTGGTGAAATTGCTATCAAATTTAAGTTGCATACCGAAAATTCTTTTTTTATCTTTGAAGAATTTAACACTGATTATATGATTAAATATACCAATCATTTGCTCAAAGCTAATTTGGCTAACCATGTGCTTTGGGCTTGGGTGGAAATCTTAGAACAAGAATACACAGCCCACTTTTGCTTGGTAAACCAACAAACAACTCATTTAGAACACAATACAGAAACTATTAAAAATATATTTTAAAATGGAACAGTTAAAAGAAGAATTAAAATCAAAAATCATCGAAACGCTTAATTTGGAAGAACTTACCACCTCCGATATTCAGGATAATGATGCTTTGTTTGGCGATGGCTTGGGGCTTGACTCTATTGATGCACTAGAACTCATTGTACTACTTGACAAAGAGTATGGCATTCGCCTAGCCGACCCTAAAGAAGGCAGAACCATCTTTACCTCTGTGCAAACTATGGCTGAATATATACACGCCAACAGAACCAAATAACCTCTAAATAATATGAGAATTGCTGTTACTGGAATGGGAATTATTTCGGCTATCGGAAACAACCCTGAAGAAAATTTTAACTCTTTAATAAATTATAAATCAGGCATTTCTGAGCTTGAAAATTTTGATACTATACATCAAAATAGTATGCTCTTTGCCGAAATTAAACTCCGTAATAGTCAATTATATTCCATTTTAGGGCTTGATTCTGATAGGGCTTTTTCCAGAACCGCACTATTGGGAATGTACGCTGCCAAACAGACTCTTACAAATGCTAATATTACAGAACTAAACAGCCGTAGAACAGGAATAATTTCGTCTACCTCTGTAGGCGGAATGGACAAAACTGAACAATTTTTTTACGATTATCTGACCAATACCCAACATCGGAAGTTTATTACTTGCCACAATGCTGGAATTAGCACTCATCAGATAGCTGACTATCTAAATATCAATGGACTGGCAACCACCATTAGCACTGCCTGTTCTTCAGGAGCTAATGCTATAATTATGGGAGCTAAACTGCTCAAATCTCAACGTCTTGAAAGAGTGATTGTTGGTGGTAGTGATGCTTTATGCAAATTTACTATCAATGGTTTTAATAGTCTTATGATTCATACCAACGAACTTAATACGCCTTTTGACAAAGACCGTAAAGGACTCAATCTTGGGGAAGCAGCGGCTTATTTGGTTCTGGAATCCGAAGAGGTAGCCAAACAAGACAACCGTCAGATATTAGCATATCTCTCTGGATATGGAAATGCCAATGACGCTTACCACCAAACGGCATCTTCCGAAGATGGATTAGGAGCGTATCTTGCCATTGAAAAAACTTTAAATATGGCACAAATTGAAGCCTCTGATGTAGATTATATTAACGTACACGGAACGGCAACCCCAAATAATGACCTAGCCGAAAGCAAAGCCCTTATACGAATTTTTAACCATCAAATTCCGCCATTTAGCTCAACCAAACCATTCACAGGACACACCCTAGCCGCAGCTGGTGCTATAGAGGCGGTATATAGCATTCTTGCCCTACAAAATAATACCATGTTTGCTAATCTGAATTTTAAAAATCCAATTCCAACAACAGGACTTACCCCCATAACAACCACAACACAAAAAGAACTCAAAACCGTGTTGTCCAATTCGTTTGGGTTCGGTGGTAATTGTTCTGCTTTGCTATTTTCTAAATAATCATCTATGAATAATTGTTACATTAACGGCGTATCTGCTATATCTGCTCAAGAAAGTTTTACCACCAGCTATAATGCACTCATTCCAGAAACATTAGACGGATACATCTACAGAGCCAGTGTTCCTAATTACAAAGAATATCTCGCTAGTAATATATCTAGAAGATTGTCTGATGGACTTAAAATAGGGATCACCTGTGCCTTCGATGCCTTAAAAAACGCCCAAAAAGATACTGTAGATGCCATCATTATAGGTACTGGTATGGGATGTACAGAAGATTCTGAAAAATTCTTAAAGGCTGTTTTAGACAACCACGAACAACATCTTACCCCTACTTCGTTTATTCAATCAACTCACAATACTGTCGGAGCTCAGTTAGCTATTTTACTCAAATGTAACGGATACAACTTCACTTATGTTAACGAATCCAGTTCGTTCGAGGCAGCCCTACTTGATGGTTTATTACAGATTCAAAATCAGGAGGCTAACACCATCTTACTTGGAGGTATTGACGAGTATTCTGCACATACCTACTCGCTATTAGAACAAATCGGACATATCAAAACCGCTACGAACAACAGTGGTACTTGTTGGGGAGAGGGGGCTTCGTTTTTTGTTTTGAATAATATTCAAAATGATACTACCTATGCCCAAATAATTGATGTAGACATCTGCCACCGAATACAACATTATGAATTACAGATATTTATAAATAATTTTCTAAAAAAAAATAAGCTATCTTTTGATGAAATTGACGCAGTGGTTTTGGGCAAAAATGGCGACATTGAATTTGACCTATATTTTGACAAGGCAGCTCAACTATTCCCTAAAAGCACCCTCTTGCAATACAAAAATATTTCAGGAGAATACCATACCGCTTCTGCCTTTGGATTATGGATGGCGGCACAAATTATCAAAAATAATTTGATTTGGGACAAATCCAAAATCAATTCAGTCCTAAAATCCGAATATAAAACCATTTTATTATACAATCAATACAGAGGCGTGGATCACAGCCTTATTTTAATCCGAAAAATATAATCTAAAATGAAGAATATTAGCATATTAGGAGCAGGATGGTTGGGAACACCACTTGCGGAAAAAATCTTACAACAAGGACATCAAGTTAAAGTATCTACCACTACTACAAATAAACAATCCTATTTTGAGGAACAAAATATACCTTGTTTTGTTTTTAATTTGGATTGCCCAATCGAAGAAACAACATTACACGATTTCTTTAAGGACACGGATATTCTTATAATCACGATTCCTCCTGGAAAAACAGAACGCATCGAAGGAAATTATATTGCTCGAATCGAAAAAATCATAGAACAAATCCAAATACATCAGATTCCTGAAGTCATTTTTACCAGCTCCACAACCGTCTACTACTCACTAAAAGGGCTGGTTTCGGAAGATGACAAGGTAGAACCTACTTCTGAAATGGATAGAGACATTCTGCAAATCGAAAGATTATTACTTGACAATCAACATTTCAATGCCTCAATTCTTCGGCTTGGTGGACTTATTGGTAATGACAGACATCCAGTGTATTATATCTGTCAACGAGAGCTTATCAATGATGCTAACGACCCTGTAAACATGGTACATCAAGAAGACATCATTCGTTTTGTAGAAAAGATGATTTTAGAGCCTATACCCAACGAAATATTCAACATTGTAGCTCCTATATCACTCAATCGCAGAGATTTTTACACCCAAGAAGCCCAACGACTTGGCATCGGTAAAATCCCTACTTTTGTAGATAATCCAAACGCCAAATTACGCAAGGTGTCAGGAGAAAAAATATCCAAAAGATATCATCTCGATTATACGAAACTGATTTAGAATCTGAATCCTAACTGGATTTTTACGCCATATTTAGGACTGTCTACAACATCTCTGTAGTTGCCTCTCCATGTAAAATCCAAACGTACCACCTTAAAGATGTTATCTACTCCTACATGATATTCCCAATAAGGTTCTGTAGGTGCGATATATTCTATTTCGGAACTATTTATCAATTTGTTCGATCCAGACACACTACCTATGGCAGCTTTCAGTCCTACAACCTCTCTGAGATTTAGGTCGCGTAAATAGGGTATACGTGAAAATAATTTTCCGTTAAAATGATGCTCCAAATGTACCGTAGCATACTGGTCTGTTATAAATTCATAATAGTTCAACAAGTTGAAATTGGACGGAATTGAAAAAAACGATTGATTTCCAGGCAACACATTCATCAAAGCAAGAGGCACTGTACCAAAGGTTTTTCCTATTTCAACAGTAGGAATTAATCGTCCGAAAAGTCCTATTATTATGGGGTGTCTGTAATAAAATTGCACTTTGTGATAATCAAAATCACTGTCAAACATGCCCTTTACCCCTCTACTGTAGTTTAGCAATATGTGGGCGTAATTTCTATCTATAATTTTTCTCTCTACACCATACCCCATTGTTTTAATTTTTGGGGTATATTCAGCACTTATGTTAAATTCGGACTGCGATAATTTACTTTGAACAACACCATTTTCATCTACATAATCAAGTTTGAATGTAGGCGATGCGGATTCTAACTTTCTATAGTTATATCCTACCTTAAATATCACATCTTTAATGGGTTCTATCTCTAGTTTGATATTTGAAAAACTCACATCAGTAAGTTTGGAATTATCTCCTCTGGAAAGCAATGGCGATGAAACAAGACCTCTGCCCAAAACGTCATTTGTAGAGGTCAAATTTGCCGCTATTTGTTCTACATCTCTCCTATTCCCTACACTAATGATAAATCTGCTTTTTTTATCTAACAATAACTTACCCGATATACCATACTTAAACTTATTGTCTTTGAATCCATAGGCGGTATACCCTTCCAAACGCCAATAATCATTAACTTTAAAAAAGGTTCTTCCCCCTACCCTTATACGCAATCCCTCAACGTCATTATATCCAAAAGTAGACAATACTGGACCGTAATCCAAATTCCCTAGCTGCACATAACCACGCGTGATAATTGATGCCAAATCGTAAATTTGGTTGAATCGTTTTACGGTTTTGAGCGTATCTAGCATTTTATATATACCTCTTTCGTCTCTATTCAAACTCTCAAATCTGTTCTCCGCCCAATAATCATCATCTTTTTGATAAATTTCATCATCATGAAAATTAACCTCTTTTTTATAAAATTTTTCTTCTTTGGGTATATTAAATTGATGATCGCGAATTATGGTAGTTCTCTTCCCATACAATCCTTTAGATGTATCTTTTTTAGAAAATGAAAAATCAGACATAAAATGGTCGCGAGATAATAAAAACACCGAATCATTAACCACCTCAAACTCTTGTTCTATGTAAATATCTCTGACCCAATTTATATTGGCACTTCTGGTTACTGTCATATTAATTTTGCTAACAGCATAGGTGGTATCATTTACCCAAAAATCACCTTTAAAGGTAAGCTCTCCTTTTCGCCGTGGATAATAAGCGATGTTGTAACACCATTTATTACCTATATAAGCACTATCGGTAAGTACGTAATTGTATATATCTACTCCAAAACGCGACAATGGACTATGAAAACTCTTATCAAAAATCGTTATAAAATTATCATACACATTGTATTCATTGTACAAATCCTTTATAAAAGCCAAAACATTTTGCCCTTCTCCAAAACCTGAATTTCTGTTTGCCTTCAAAATTTCCTTCATCTTTTTAAGTTTATTATCTCCATAAACTTCATTGATGCTTTCATTGATAAAAATCGGCAAATAAGGTTTGCCCGTTACACTAGAAGTATCGATATGGGTAAATATAAAATCCATTCCTTTAAAAATCTTTCGTTGTGTAAAGGTGCTATCTATATTGCTGATGTCGAACTGGATTTTTTCGTATTTGTTGTACTGATATTGATCAAACATATACAATCCGTTTTTGCGTTTGCGCTTCCAGACTTCTTTAAGAATATCAATAGCAGGATTATTTTTTTTGGGTTGTTTTCCTCCTATAATTTGTACGGTCTGAATCATATTATCAGGTTCTAACCTAAAATTCAAATCGTAATAAACTCCGCTACCATATTGTTTTTCTATAGTTTTAAAACCTACAAATGAGATAACTAGCGTTACTTGTTTTGCGTCAGACTCCAGATAAAACTTACCATCTTCGTTGGTTATCATTCCTTGTGTAGTCCCTTTAAATGCCACACTCGTATAAGGCATTGGTACTCCTTCTTGATCTACTACTTTTCCGCTCACCTTAATTTGAGCATTCAAAGCTATTGACATCAGAAAGAAAAATATAGAAAATAAAATATATCTCATAAAATATTATCGAAAATTCAACCTGCAAATATAATGTTTTATCAGATATTATCGGATAATTTGATGTCTATTTTACAAACAAAAAGGAAACCCAAAAATTAGGTTTCCTTTCTGTAGATTCTGACAACAAAAATGTTAGACGAATTATTTTACTTTATTTACAATTGCTGTAAACGCCTCTGGATGATTCATAGCCAAATCTGCAAGTACCTTACGGTTCAGCTCTATTCCATTGGCTTTTACTTTACCCATAAACTGAGAGTAAGACAAACCATGTAATCTTGCTCCTGCATTGATACGAGCTATCCACAAAGCTCTGAAGTTTCTCTTCTTTTGTTTTCTATCGCGGTAAGCATAAAGCATCGCTTTTTCTACCGCATTTTTAGCAACTGTCCAAACGTTTTTACGTCTTCCAAAAAATCCTTTGGCTTGTTTTAAAATTTTCTTTCTACGTGCTCTTTTAGCAACTGAATTTACTGATCTAGGCATTTCTTTTTTCTTTTTTTTTGTAATAGGCGTTCTAAATCAATAGACACTTATAGCCCATTACAGGGTTAATAAATATTTTAAACCAACAATTATCGATTAAACCAATCTTAATTGTTCTTTCACGCTTCTTTCGTCAGCTGGGCTAACTAATGCTGCGTGAGTTAATGATAATTTACGCTTTTTAGATTTTTTAGTCAATATATGACTTTTGAAAGCGTGTTTTCTCTTAATTTTTCCTGTACCGGTAACTTTAAAACGTTTTTTAGCTCCCGATTTAGTTTTCATTTTAGGCATTTTTCCTACTTTTTAATTTATATTGTTATCAAGAATCTTCTTATTTTTTCTTTTTGGGAGTAATGTACATAATCATTCGCTTACCCTCCAACTGCGGCATCGTTTCTACCTTTCCATACTCCTCCAAATCTTGAGCCAATCTAAGCAACAAGATTTGTCCTTGTTCTTTATATATAATCGAACGCCCTTTAAAGAATACAAAAGCCTTTAGTTTAGCTCCGTCTTTTAGGAATTTCTCGGCATTCTTTTTCTTAAATTCATAATCATGTTCGTCCGTTTGAGGTCCAAAACGAATCTCCTTGACTACTATTTGAGCAGACTTTGCCTTAAGTTCCTTTTCCCTCTTTTTTTGTTCGTACAAGAATTTCTTGTAATCCATTATCTTACACACAGGAGGTTCTGCATTGGGCGATATTTCGACCAAATCCAACTCCAATTCCTCAGCCAATTGTAATGCCTTTGAAATCTTGTATATATCCATCTGGACATTATCTCCAACTAGGCGAACTTCAGGAACACGTATATTTTCATTTATTCTGTGAGGATCCTTTTTTTCTACTCTTTGATTACTTCCTCTATTAGTACTCTTTAATGCGATGACTCTATAATTTTTAAATTAAACTTCCTTTTTTAAAAACTCTTTAATGTTTTAGCTATTTGTTCTTCTACTATGTTCACAAATTCTTCAACAGACAACCTTACATTTCCCTTTCCATCTTGCCCCTGAATCCTTAACGAAACGGTACTGGACTGTTGCTCCTCTTCTCCTACAATAAGCATATACGGTATTTTTTGCATCTCTGCCTCGCGTATTTTCTTACCTATTGTTTCGTTACGATTGTCTATCAAAGTGCGAATTTCGTAATTTTCAAGCAAATTCAAAACTTTTTGAGCATAATTTTCATATTTTTCGCTCAAAGACAAGATTATAGCCTGTGTAGGCATCAGCCAAAGTGGGAAATTTCCAGCAGTATGTTCTAACAATATGGCTACAAATCGCTCCATTGAGCCAAATGGTGCCCGATGAATCATTACTGGTCTGTGAGGTTTGTCATCTGAACCGATATAAGTCAAATCAAACCTTTCGGGTAGGTTGTAGTCCACCTGAATCGTTCCCAATTGCCATTGTCTACCCAAAGCATCTTTAACCATAAAATCAAGTTTAGGTCCATAGAATGCTGCCTCACCCGATTCTATCACATAATTTAAACCTTTATCTTTCACGGCCGATATAATGGCTTGTTCTGCCTTTTCCCAATTTTCAACCGCTCCTATATATTTGTCTGGATTACTCAAATCACGCACCGAAACTTGAGCAACAAAATCTTCAAATCCTAACGAACCAAACACATACAAAACCAAATCAATCACATTTTTGAACTCCTGATCCAGTTGATCTTGTCTACAAAAAATATGAGCGTCATCTTGTGTAAAACCACGAACGCGCGTAAGTCCGTGCAATTCGCCTGATTGTTCGTATCTATAAACTGTTCCAAACTCTGCATAACGCTTAGGCAAATCCTTATACGACCACAGTTTGGCTTTATAAATTTCACAATGATGCGGACAGTTCATCGGTTTTAGTAAGAACTCCTCTCCTTCGTGCGGCGTTGAAATTGGCTGAAAACTATCCGCTCCATATTTGGCATAATGTCCTGATGTTACATACAGTTCTTTGTGTCCGATATGAGGTGATACTACTTGCTCGTAACCTGCTTTTTTCTGAGCCTTTTTCAAAAATTGCTCCAAACGATCTCTCAATGCTGCACCCTTTGGCAACCATAGAGGCAATCCCTGTCCTACTTTTTGCGAAAAATGGAACAACTCCAATTCGCGACCTAATTTGCGGTGGTCTCTTTTCTTAGCCTCTTCGAGCAATGCCAAATATTGGGTAAGATCTTTTTGTTTTGGGAACGAAATACCATACACCCTTGTAAGTTGTTTATTTTTTTCATCACCTCGCCAATAAGCACCAGCCACACTCAAAATCTTAACCGCTTTTACAAAACTGGTATTCGGAAGATGTCCTCCTCTACAAAGGTCTGTAAAAGTACTGTGATCACAGAAAGTAATATTGCCATCTTCCAATCCTTCTATCAACTCTACTTTATATGGATTATTTTCTGCTTTATAAAAATCCAACGCCTCTTGTTTAGAAACCGAACGCATCGTAAAGTTGTGCTTTTCTCTGGCTATTTCTAACATTCGATCTTCAATCTTCTTGAAATCGTGTTCCGATATTTTGTGGTGTTCAAAATCAATATCATAATAAAAACCATTATCTATAGCAGGTCCAATGGTTAGCTTCACTCCAGGGTACATTTCCTGAATAGCCTGAGCCAATATATGCGAGGTCGAATGCCAAAATACCTTCTTCCCTTCTGTATCATTCCACGTGTACAACACTAACGCCCCGTCTGTATCCAAAGGCGTTGTAACCTCAACTGTATGACCATCAAAACTCGCCGAGATTACATTTCTTGCAAGACCCTCACTTATGCTTTTCGCTACTTCTATAGGTGTTATTCCTTTTGAAAACTCCTTTATAGAACCATCTGGTAATGTAATTTTTATCATCAGTTATTTTTTAGGTCGCAAATTTAATAATAAATCTTTTTAAAACACACAGACAAAAACAATATTTATCAAATTCAACGCACAAATACGATTTGCTATCCCTATTTTCTTACAATCCACAACTTTTGTTCGGACAGTTCCAATCATTGCGATTTTAGCTTTCAGATAATTCCATTTATTTTTGCTCTATCATTAATTGTTGAATAAATTTGCAAAACCTCTGTTGTTGATGTGGTTTATTTCTTTTCCGTTTAGGGAAAATAGTTACTCCATTTGGGGTATTGAATACTCCACAAAGGGTAAGAGTTACCCCAGATAGTATTCTGAATTTACCAGATGTTTTTTTGAATTATTTTTAAAAATATAACAAATGATATGTATTTCATTCAATAAAAGAAAACAATTCGGCATCATTTTAACTACACTGCTGATTATTGCTATATATATTTTGATAGTCATTTATTCGGCAAATTGGCTATCTCGAGGTATTTTCATTTTGATACTTACAACTATCTTTTACTGTCTTATAATTTCCGTAAAACGTTTATTTAAAAAGGAAAGCAGACTTATAATTTCCGACAAGGGCATTGATTTTAAAGATGGCTATCGAACTTTTTCCATAGATTGGAAAAATATAGACAAATTGCAAGTCCCCCACCCCAAAAGAAGCGTAGATATTTTGGTTTTTGAAAAAATAAACGTATCGTACCACTACCCTTTTTTCACAAAAAATACGATGAAAAATCAAATCGCGATTAGGACTTACGACCTCGAATCGAACCACGAAACTATCGAAAACCATCTTTTTTCCTACTTCAAAAAGCATAAAAAAAGATATGTGCGTGATAAAATAATAGGCAAAAAAATATATCAACATATCATTACGGATACGGAAAAACAATTTGAGAAGTCGTCATTATAGCGATATGATGCTATTAAAAAGGCTTAAAATCTGATTTTCAAAACACCGAAAACCAAATCTTAAGCCTTTGTTTTGGGGGCATACAAACCCAAATTTCACTTTTTAACTATATCCTTTTGTCTAACTATCGGCTTTTTTCATTTCCATATCCTTCGATATGATGCCTTTGCCTATCAGAAGATTATACCAGCTGAATATCTTTTTTATATCAGACACATACACACGCTCTCTATCGTAATCCGAGATGATTTCGGCAAAATAGGCTTCTAATTTAGCCTTATCCTCTTTTGGCGAAATAGACGCTTTATTATCTTCTTTCAAGGCGATTGCTTTAAAAATTTCAAACAATGGTCGCTCACCCTCATAAGTGTATACTGATATTTCGGAAAGTAAGCTCACATTGTTCTGCATACCTATATTTATCTTTTTTCCATCTACCAACGATTCTACCAAAAAACCAGCCCTAGTTTGTGTTTTAAGTTCAAACAAACCAGATTTTCCTGATATGGCTAAAATTTTCTCTAAACTCATATTTTTTCTAAATTAAATTATTTTTTCTTGTTAAAAAATTTCATTCTATAATCGGCATTGACCCTACCTTCCATGATGTTTTTAAGTTTTTTGTCTATCACTTTCTTTTGAAATGATGAAATTCTGTCTATAAACAAAATGCCTTCGATATGGTCGTATTCGTGCTGAATCACCCTTGCTTTTAGGCCTTCAAAGGTCTTTTTTTGCTTCTGAAACTGTGCGTCCAAATATTCAATATGTACGGTATCTTTACGCATTACATCTTGATGAATCCCTGGAATCGACAGACAACCTTCGTTGAACGCCCATATTCCTCCTTCTTCTTGAGTAATTATCGGATTGATAAACACCTCTCTGAAGCCGTCTAAATCTTGCTGTTCTTGTTTTGAGAGTTCCTTATTTTGAGAAAAAGGAGTTGTATCTACCACAAACAATCTGATAGACCTTCCGACCTGCGGAGCAGCCAATCCGACCCCAGAGGCATAGTCCATCGTATCGAACATATCTGATATAAATTTGTATAAATCAGGGTAATCTTTATTTATTTCTTCGGCTTTTTTGCGTAACACAGGATCACCATAGCCTATTATCGGTAATATCATTCTATCAAAAATTAAGTTGCAAATTTACTCTTTTTTTAAATCTATAAAAAGTTTAGATTAAATTTTATCCCAAGTATTTTCTTGAGGCAATGGGGCTGTAATTTTAATTGTTTCTTTAGACACAGGGTGTACAAACTCAAGGGTTCGGGCGTGTAGATTTATACCTCCGTTAGGATTACTGCGTTTATCGCCATACTTCAAATCGCCTTTTATAGGACTTCCTATATAGGAAAGTTGCGAACGTATTTGATGATGTCTACCTGTAAAAAGCTCTATTTCTATCAGATGATAATTCTTAAGATTTTTCAAAACGGTGTATCTTAATCTTGCCTTTTTTGAATTGGGAACTTCCTTCTGATAGGCTCTTGAGGTATTGTTTTTAGGATTTCTGACTAGATAATGCTCCAGAATTTGCGAATCTGGCTCTGGTTTTTGTTTGACCAACGCCCAATAGACCTTTTGCAATTGGTGTTCTTTGAACATTTGGTTCAATCTTGTCAAGGCTTTGGAGGTTCGTGCAAAAACAACAATACCACTGGTGGGTCTGTCCAAACGGTGTACCACCCCCAAAAACACCTCGCCAGGTTTATTGTATTTTATTTTGATATACTGTTTAACCACCTCCGATAATGGCATATCTTGAGTTTTGTCTGCTTGTACTATATCGCCTACTCTTTTATTGACAATGATGAGATGATTGTCTTCAAAAAGCACTTGCAAATTGTGGTGATTCGATTTTATAGCCTCGCTCATAATGTATTAGAAAGACCGTCTTGCGTCTTGTTTAAAGTTTATTTCTATAGCTCCTTGCCCATAACGTTGGTAATTAGCCTCTTGAAACCACACATTTTCATATCTACGCAACATATATTCTATCTCGGCACGAAGTCTTCCATCACCCACCCCATGAATTAATACAATTTTGGGCATACGTTTTTCCAATGCAAAATCAATATGCCGTTGAGCCGTTTCGATTTGCAATTCCAACATATCAAACGATTGCATTCCTTTGGTGGATTTGACCAACTTTTCGATATGCAAATCAAACGACACCTCTATTGTTTTTTGTTTTTTGTTTATGTATTTGGGTTTTGATTCTGCTTCTTTTTTGGGAACAGACCTCGATACGGAAGCCGTATTGAGGAGTTCTGAATCAAACACAATCAATTCTTTAGCAGTATACTCCAACTCAAAACCATCATCTGTAAGTAGCGTAACTCTATTATCTTGTATTCTAATCACAACGCCTTGTATATCGTCATCTAATACAGCTACTTTATTTCCGATATTCATCAAATTACTCTTTAAAACCTATTAACATTTCTCTTTTTCCACAAGCACCCTGCTTTTTTTCTATGCTAAATCCTGCCTTTTTCATATTTTCGATAATGGTCTTTCGACAAGCATAGGTAGTCAATATTCCTCCGCTATTTAGTGCCTGATACACTTTTTTGAAAATAAATTCACTCCACAACTCGGGCTGTACTCTATATCCAAAAACATCAAAATATACCAAATCAAATTTATCTGTAAGTGCTACATCTTCAAAGGTATTTCTTATCTTTTTCAGATAAAAATTAGGACAAATTTCTGCCCATACATTCCACGGAGCTGTATGCAAGTCCTTATAAATTGTATCATTCCCCAAACTATCATTCACTTGCTGGTAATTTATCGAAGCGTATTCTTTTTCCTCCAAGGGATAAGCCTCTATGGTAGTATACTTTACTTGTTGCTCCTTACCGATACATTGCTCTATAGTAACCAAGGCATTCAAACCTGTACCGAAACCAAATTCTAATATCGAAAGTTGTTCTTTATCTTGAAAAAAGTGATACCCATTGTCGATAAAAACGTGATACGCCTCTGCTACTGCTCCCTTTTTGGAATGATACGTCTCTTGTAATTCGGGCAATAATATGGTCGGATTTCCGTCTGAAGTTAAGATAAATTCTCTTTTGTATTTATGAAAATTCATGTTATTCCTTGATTCTTATTTCAAACATTTTATCCCAATTTTTACCTGTTACAAAAAGCGTTTTGGTTTGTTTATTGTAGGCAATTCCATTGAGTACGTCTAGCTCTCCGTGTTGGGTTACTTGTTTGCGTAGTTCTGACAAATCCAGCACCTTTTCTACCGCACCTGTTTTAGGATTTATGACCGCAATGGCATCTTTTGTATAGATATTAGCAAAAATTTTGCCCTCTACCCACTCCATTTCGTTCACTCCTGGTATTTTGGTAAGGGCTGTATATACTTTTATATAATCTACTTCTTTAAGGGTATTAGGATCCAAAACATAAATAATCTCGGTTCCGTCCGAATGATAAATATATTGACCGTCATTAGTAAGCCCCCAACCTTCAGTATTTTTAAAATACTCAAACTCTTCTATCTTTTGTAAAGTAGTCGGATTGTAGATAAAACCTTTATTCTCACGCCAAGTAAGCTGATAAAGTTTGTCATTTAACACCGTGATTCCTTCGCCAAAATACTTGTTATCTAATCTTTCGGACTGAATCACGCTTCCTGTCTTAACATCTGTTTTTCGTATCGTAGATTTTCCGTAATGTCCTGTACTTTCGTAAAGTGTACCATTATAAAACTCCAACCCTTGTGTATAAGCTCCTATATCGTGATTATACGTATTAACAATTTCATAATCAATCATCTGAGGCTCTACATTGGACACTACTTCTATTTTTGTAGAAAACTGTTCTGATTTTCCAGCACTAAAAACCAATACCTCAATTGATTTTTCGCCAAATTTTTCTTTATCTATCGTGTAAGCCAACTTTCCATCTACTGCCTGTATTTTCTTTTTATCAAAATAATACACTACAGAATCTATAGTGGTTTTTCCTTGATTTTTAACTTCTAAAACAACTTCTTCGCCCAGTTTGTAATGCTGTTTAAGTTGGGAAGTATCCAATTCAAACCTTGGCACATCGTCAGCACATGAAACAATACAAAAACCTAAAACACTAGCTATCAATAAATTAAACTTATTCATATAATTATTTTAAAAATATATTCATTTTTCACTTGCAAAGATAATAAAAAAATGTACCTTTGCAACAGGCAAGTCCTACACGACCAGCTCCTACAGAATCCTCCAGGGTGGGAACACAGCAAAGGTATGTGGTTGTAGCGGTGCGATGTA